>NZ_JBYTBG010000043.1:0-39107 GCF_058788915.1 Brevibacillus sp. FW301-21C12A | reverse complement strand
GCCGTTGCTGTAACAGATGATGAAAAGGTACGTTTCTTTGGGAATGGCAGACAAAATAAGTACATGAAGCGTAAGTTTCGTTCTGAACGCAAAGCATTAGGCAAAAAGAAAAAGGTAAATGCGATTCGTAGTTCAAAAGATAAAGAACAACGTTGGATGAAAGACCAAGACCATAAGGTTAGTCGTGCTATCGTAAATTTTGCAAAAGACAATAAAATTTCTCGACCGTGATCGTGGGGGCGACTCGCGTTGACCAGCTCACGGATAACTTGCAGAGCGCTTCGCTTGCGCTCGATGCGGCGACGATGGAAAAGCTGGACCGCCTGAGCGACCCGTACCGTCACGGGGAGCCGTTTGCGGTGTACCGCCTGTCGTAGCTTGTCTGAAATAGAAAAAAACGACGCGAGAACAGCTTACGCGTCGTTTTTTTCCTGCCTGGATATTTATTATTCGGCTGCCATGGTGCTTTCTTTGAGGATGACGTCGTGCGCTCCGCCTTCGACGAGGCTGGTAGCGGAGATCAGCGTGATGCGCGCTTTTTGCTGCAGCTCGGAGATGGACAGGGAGCCGCAGTTGCACATGGTCGACTTGATTTTGCTCAGCGTGCGGTCCAAGTTTTCGCGCAGGCTACCCGCGTATGGCACGTAGGAGTCCACGCCTTCCTCAAAGACGAGGCTGCTTTTGCCGCCTGTGTCGTAGCGCTGCCAGTTGCGCGCGCGGTTGGAGCCTTCTCCCCAATATTCTTTCACGAAGTTGTTGCCGATCTTCACTTTTTTGGTCGGGCTTTCGTCGAAACGGGCGAAGTAACGGCCCAGCATGACGAAGTCTGCGCCCATTGCCAGCGCGAGCGTCACATGGTAGTCGTGCACGATGCCGCCGTCGGAGCAAATCGGTACGTAAATGCCGGTTTCCTTGAAGTATTCGTCGCGCGCTGCCGCCACTTCGATTACAGCGGAAGCCTGGCCGCGTCCGATCCCTTTTTGCTCGCGGGTGATGCAGATGGAGCCGCCGCCGATGCCGACTTTTACGAAGTCTGCGCCCGCTTCTACGAGGTAGCGGAAGCCTTCCTTGTCGACGACGTTACCAGCGCCGATTGGCACGTTGAAGTTTTGTTTGACAAACTGAACCGTGTCGCGCTGCCATTCGGAGAAGCCGTCGGAGGAGTCGATCACGAGGATGTCGACGCCTGCTTCCACCAAGGCAGGAACGCGCTCCTGATAGTCTTTCGTATTGATGCCCGCTCCTACGATATAGCTTTTATTGGCGTCCAAAAGCGACAGCGGGTTGTTTTTGCGGGAGTCGTAGTCCTTGCGGAAAACGAGGAAGTCGAGATTTTGGTTGTCGTCCACGATCGGGAGGCAGTTGAGCTTGTGCTCCCAGATCAGGTCGTTTGCTTCGGAGAGCGTGATGCCGGATTTGCCGTAGATCAGGGAGGAGAACGGCGTCATGATATCGCTCACAGGCTTGTCCAGCGAGTCGCGGCTGATGCGGTAGTCGCGTCCGGTAACGATTCCGAGCAGCTTGCCTTTGGCGGAGCCGTCTTCGGTCACCGCTACTGTGGAGTGGCCTGTCTGTTCTTTCAGTTCCAAAATATCTTTCAATGTGTGGCTTGGCGTCAGGTTGGAGCGGCTCACGACGAAGCCTGCCTTGTGGTTTTTCGCTTTGCGAACCATGGTCGCCTGGCTCTCGATCGACTGGGAGCCAAAAATAAAGGAAATACCGCCACATCTAGCCAATGCGACCGCCATATGATGGTCGGAAACTGCTTGCATGACTGCGGATGAGAACGGTATGTTGAGTTTGATCGCTGGTTTTTCGCCTTTTTTAAACTTGGTAATCGGAGTGGATAAGTCCACATTGTTTGGGGTGCATTCTTTTGTGGTCAGGTTCGGAAGCAGCAAAAACTCGTTAAACGTCCGAGATGGTTCTGTGTAATAAAAAGCCACAAGTCTCTCCTCCTGTATGATCTTTATTAGAGAAATTTTTATCATGGTAACCGCCAAGCGTAAGAACGTCAATAGGGAATCGAAAGAAGGGGTGTTTTTGCCGTGATTTTGCCGATGAATCGTGAACAAGTTCGTTCGCTCGCGCCCATTTCGCTGGAGCAGTCGTACATATTGTACGGCAATGTGGCGTTGCGGGCGGAGCGGAGCTTATTTGCGGCAGATGTGGAGGAGGGAGAGCTGCGGGCGGTTGGCTCGTATTTGCAGGGGATGCCGTTCCATGCGTTTTCCTTGCAGCTTTTTGCCGCTGAAAGAGACTACGAGGTGACGGAGATGCTGAATTATTTTCGCGAGCATCCTGCTGTCGATCTGGCTGCCGGGCAGACAGGGGTGTTCGCTGTGCCTCACGCTTGCCTCAAGCGGGTGACGATTCCAGGGACGCTGTCGCAAAGGGAAATGCAACTGATGAAGCTGGTCCGGCCGGAGAAGTTGCTTGCGCCGGGGGATTCTCGCCTGCTCGCATCGGCTGAGGCCGAGGTCGCCGTGGAGCTGGCGCAAAGAATCGGCATGATTAGCTTTCGCGCCGAGGAAGTGGTCGAGATGCCGCACATCGCGCTTTTTTCCGAGCAGGACGAGCCGATGGCCTTGGCAGGCTTTCACGTGTACGAAGAGGCGTTTGTGGAGATCGGGAACATCGGAACGAGCGAAAAGCATCGGCAAAAAGGGCTGGGGACGCAGATTACGTCCGACGTCAGCCGACTGGGCCTGGAAAAGTCGCCAAACGTCTATTTGATGGTGTTTGCCGACAATCCGCAAGCGATTCGGGTCTATGAAAAGCTCGGCTACGAGACAGTGTCTAGCTATGCTTTTGTCGAATTTGCTCTATAGGCAAGCGCGCAAAAAAAGAGCGATTTGGCCTCGATGGTTGGTTGCATCGGGCGAATCGCTCTTTTTGCTACTGGCTCTGTCAGCCTTTGAACGAGACGGGAATCGTCATGGTGAAGCAAGGCCCGTCCGCGTCATTGCGGGCATCAATCGTGCCTTTGTGGGCTTCGAAGACGGCGCGGGCAATCGCCAGTCCAAGGCCGTGCTTGCCGGATTTGCCTTTGCGGAAGCGCTGGAACAAGTTCGGCAGCAGCGCCTCCTCGATAGGCGGACCGTCGTTGGAGATGCTCACGACTACGTTTTGCCCAAGCTGTCGGCCGGTGATGGTCAGCCGGCTTTTGGCATAGCGCAGTTGGTTTTCCATGATGTTGACAAAAGCGGTGCTGAGCTGCTCGCCGTCGCCTTCCACGATCAAGTCGGGGGGCACGTTCACTTGCCACTCTACTTGCGGATTGAGCACGGAGAGCCGTTGTCGCAGCAAATGCATCATCTCCGACAGGTCGACGCGTCCTACCTGCATTATTTGGGAGACGGATTCGATTTTGGTCAAATACAACAACTGGCCGACGACCTTTTCCAGCCGTTTGCTCTCTTCCATGATGATCGCCAGCCCTTTTTCCGCTTGCGGTCCCTGGAAGACGCCCTCGATCAAGCCTTGGGTATAGCCTTGAATGGCCATGATCGGCGTTTTCAGCTCATGGGAAATGTTTTGCACAAAATGGCGCTGTGATTCGTCGTATTCCTTCAACTGGTTTTTCATCGTATCAAATGAGCGGGCGAGCTGGCCGATCTCGTCGCCGCGATCCATCACGAGCGGAATGTCGAACTGGCGGCGGGCGATCTTTTTGCACAGCTCGTCCAGACTGCGCAGCGGCCTGCTCAAATATCCGCTGAACCAGACAGCGAGCAGCCAGCTAACGAGCAAAAGCAGGCTGAAAATCAGCAAAAACTGCCGGGTGAGGATCGCGTTGATCTGATTCAGCTCTTTTTCCTTGGAGAACAGCACCATGTAGTACGGAAAGCCGTGATAGTCCATGCGCTTGCTGACGAACAGGTAGTTTTCGTCGCCGCGACTCAACGTGCCGTGTTGCAGTTGGCCGTTCGGGTGCGCGGCAGCCTTGAGGAACAATTCCCGCGCTTCCTCATACGGAATCCGCCCGCTGCTGCTGCGGCTGCCTAGCTCTCGTCCGTTTTCGGCGTAGACGATCATGTCAAACGAGTATTCGTAGCGGGAAAGCAGCAATTGCAAAAAGTAAGGAGCCGCAGCCGGAACGGGCAAAAGCTCGTTGTGTTCATTGAAGGAAATATGCTCGGACAACGTGTAAAACTCGTCCTCCAGCAGCGCGTACGTGTTGGAGACGAGGTATTGTTTGACGGCCAGCGGATAGCCGATGCCAAGTCCAATGCCCAGTACACTCGTCAACAGCATGAACAAAATGAGAATTTGCCGGGAGAGCGGCAAGTTTTTCAGCCGAAATTTGCTCATACGCGCGTCATCCGGTAGCCGAAGCCATAGACCGTTTCGAGTGGAAACTTGGGCATTTTTTTGCGGATTCGCTTGACCAGGTCATCGACGGCACGGTCGGAGCCGATGTAATCCTCGCCCCAGATCGAGGTCAGGATTTGCTCGCGATTCAGCGCCAGTCCCTGGTTGTGCAAAAGGTAGACGATCAGCTCGAACTCTTTGGTCGTCAAATCAATCAGTTCGTCGCCTTCTTTTACTTGCCGTCCTTTTTCTGAGATCATATAAGGACCGACCGTTACCCAATCCTGGAAAGTCTGCGGCGACACGACGGCAACACCTGGCTTTTCATAGGTGCGCTGCAAAAGCTTTTTCGCGCGAATGACCAGCTCGCGAGGCAAAAACGGCTTGGCGAGATAGTCGTCGCTGCCCAACTCCAGACCGATGATTTTATCCACGTCCTGGTCGCGGGCCGAGATGAAAATGATCGGGACGTTCGATTTTTGGCGGATGAGCCGGAGCAGCTCGTAGCCGTCGATATCCGGCATCATGATGTCCAATATCCACAAATGGGGCTGAGTTTCTTCATCAAGCAGCGGCAGCACCTCGGTGCCGCTGGAAAATGCCTTGACCTGCAATCCGGCGCTTTGCAAGTACGATTGCAGCAATTCTAGCAGGTTGGTTTCATCGTCCACCAGATAGACAAGGTAGGGGGTGTTCATGGTTTTGCCCTCGCTTTGCATCTGTTTTCCATTATTATAGCATAGCCAAAAAACGAGATGTGTGGGAGGCGCGTAAGAGAATCGTGGAAAACGTGTGGAAGCAGGAATCCCCTCCGCTCTCGCGAAAAATGAAGAAGGGAAAAAACGGCACCGACAGATGGAAAGGAGCGATTTCATGAAACGACAGACGAAAACGTCACTCATGCTACTATCCTTGCTGCTATTTGTTACGGCTTGCGCCACGCAGCCGGTGGATACGCAGCCTACTCCGGCTCCAGAGCAGCCGACCGCTCCTACCGTGCAAACGCCGCCGGAGGCGAACCAACCGATCCAATACCCGTACACTGCCCCGTTGACAGGACTCGGCAGTCAGGAACGACTGGACAGCAAGCGCCCGATCATGGTCATGATTAACAACGCGCCGCCAGCGCGGCCGCAGACAGGGCTGAACAAGGCGGACATTATCTACGAAGTGCTGGCCGAGGGCGAGATGACTCGCTTTTTGACGATTTACCAAAGCCAGCAGCCGGACGTCATCGGGCCTGTTCGCAGCATTCGCCCGTATTTCATTCAGCTCGGCATCGGCTTTGACGCTGTGCTCGTCCATGCAGGCGGCAGCCAGGAAGCGCTGGAAACGCTGGCGCGGTCCGACTACAGCCATCTGGACGAAATCCCGAACGGCCGCTACTTCTGGAGGGAGAACTTCCGCAAAATGCCGCACAACCTCTACACCAAGCCAGAGCTGATCCAGCAGGCGATGGAGGACAAAGGCATGCGCTCAACCGCTGAAGTGCCTCACTTCACGTTCCTGCCCGCAGATGCAAAGATCAAGGAAGGCGAGCCGGCGACACAGGTGGATTTGACGTTTCACTCGTTGAACAAGGCTGCCTTTACATACGATGCCGAACAAAAGAAATACATGCGCTTCACGGCTGGCAAGCCGCATGTCGATCTGAGCGACAACAAGCAGCTTTCGACGACGAATTTGCTGGTCATCTCGGCCAAGCACCGCGTCCTCGACAGCGAGGGCCGCAGACAGGTCGATGTAGTCGGCCCGGGAGACGGTTATTTGTTCCAGCAGGGCAAAGCCCGCAAAATCAAGTGGAAGCGCAGCAACGGCGTCATTCGTGCCTACGAGGACGTTGCGCTGACGCAGGAGGCGCCGCTTTTGCCGGGAAATACATGGGTGGAAATCCTCCCGACTACCCCGGATCTGTCGCAATCGTTGAAGTTCCAGTAGGGATTGGGGCTTGCGGATGAAGGCGGTTTCTTCTAAGATTAATTGTAAGGCTTTAGTGCTTAAAAATTGTACAGCGAGAAACCGTCCGGAAGACGGAGACCATAATCGGGGTGACGAACATGCAACTGGAAAAACTGAAGGGGAAAGGGATTGAACAGCTTTTTGAAGCGATTCTGTCTCTGGAAACAATGGAAGAGTGCTATCAATTTTTTGACGATTTGTGCACGGTAAACGAAATGCAGTCGCTGGCGCAGCGGCTGGAAGTAGCGCGCATGCTTCGCAAAGGCTTTACCTACAACCAGATCGAAGCGGAGACCGGGGCCAGCACAGCCACCATCTCCCGCGTCAAACGCTGCCTGAACTACGGCAACGACGGATATCAGATGGCGCTGGAGCGCATTGGAAAATAGCTAGGAGGCAGGCAACGTTGATTGACTATCGCAGTTGGCGCCATACGTTTAAACTGGACCCGGACAAAACGATCGACGACGAGGCGCTGGAACTGATTTGCGAGTCCGGTACCGATGCGATTATTGTCGGCGGCACGTACGGCGTGACATTCGACAACACGCTCGATCTGATGTCCCGCATTCGCCGCTACGCGGTTCCGGCTGTGCTGGAGATTTCTTCGCTCGATGCGGTTGTGCCCGGATTTGATTCGTATTTGATCCCGCTCGTGCTGAATGCGGGTGATCCTGACTGGACGTTTACGCCGCACGTCACCGGGCTGAAAGCATATGGCGCCTATATTCACTGGGACGAGATCATTACGGAAGGGTATCTCATCGCCAATCCCGCAGCAGGAGTGGCCGAGCTGACGCGCGCGCGGCCGATCGCAGACGCCGCAGAAGCGAAGGCATACGCGCAAGTCGCGACCAAAATCTGCCGTTTGCCTGTCGTCTATTTGGAGTACAGCGGCACCTACGGCGATCCTGCTATCGTCAAGGCGTGCAAGGCAGGGGCCGACGAAGCCCACGTCTTTTACGGGGGCGGCATTCGCACTCCGCAGCAAGCGGCGGAAATGGCGGCGATTGCCGACACGGTAGTCGTGGGCAACGTGATTTATGACGACCTGCAAGCAGCTTTGGCGACAGTGGCTGCCGTGAAGGGTGAACAATAGCAGACAGAAGACGAGAGCCAGAATGATGGAAGGCTCTCTTTTTTTTGCGAAAGCATATATTTTGGAAGAAAATGGGTTGGGGCGCAGCCGCGTGACAGATCGTGCAGGCTGCTTTTTTGTTGCCTTGTTTAGCTGGAAGCGAGCAAGGTTCGGGTAGTCTGACATAAGAAAAAATGAGCAGCCGTGCATGATTAGCAGCAGGTGGACCGGTTCGTTTAATTTTGGAAACGGCGGGGAAACTAACCGAAAATCTGGTAAGGGGCAGAATATAGATGATATCCGATTTCAAGCGCTTCCTGATCGGAAGACCGATGAAAACAAACGAGCTTGCAGCAGAAAAATTAAGCAAAGTAAAAGCGTTAGCGGTCCTTTCATCTGATGCGCTATCTTCCGTAGCTTACGGAACCGAGCAGATTCTTCTCGTATTAATAACGGTGGGCGCTGCAGCGCTATGGTATTCCATCCCGATCTCGATTGCCGTTGTCGGCCTGTTAACTATCCTGATTTTGTCCTACCGCCAAACGATATTCGCTTATACGACAGGCGGCGGAGCATACATTGTGGCAAAGGACAATTTGGGAACCACGACAGGGCTGGTTGCAGGCGGTTCCTTGCTCGTGGATTACATTTTGACTGTGGCGGTGAGTACGTCCGCTTCCACAGACGCGATTACATCGGCATTTCCGGCTCTGCATGAACATCGCGTGCTGGTTGCCCTTCTGATGATTTTCATTGTCACGCTCTTGAATTTACGGGGCATCACGGAGTCGGCTACGATTTTAATGTACCCCGTGTATTTTTTTGTCGTAGCCATTCTCGCCTTAATCATTGGCGGCGTGTATCAATGGATAGCCGGGAACGTTCACACGCCATCTCCCGAATACGGCGCAGTTGTTCCAGGCATTACGTTATTCCTGCTTTTGCGGGCTTTTAGTTCAGGCTGCTCGGCATTGACAGGGGTAGAAGCTGTCTCCAACGCCATTCCGAATTTCAGGGAGCCAGCACCGAAAAACGCAGCTTTGACGCTTATCACCATGGGATTGATCCTTGGCATTATGTTCATGGGAATCAGCCTGCTGGCTTACGCGTATGGGATTGCGCCGAGTCCAAAGGAAACAGTAGTGTCGCAAATCGCTTCAACGGTTTTTGGGCGCGGAATCGTGTACTACTTCATTCAGGCTGTTACAGCGCTTATTTTGTTCCTTGCAGCCAATACGGCTTTTGCGGCCTTTCCTTTGCTTGCCTTTATGCTGTCGAAGGACAGATTCATGCCCAACATGTTTATGGTCCGGGGAGATCGTCTGGGGTTTTCGAACGGAATCATTTTTTTGGCGATTCTTTCAGGAATCTTAATTATTGCGTTTCAAGGAGAAACAGAAAATCTGATCCCGTTATACGCGCTTGGTGTGTTTATCCCGTTTACGCTGTCACAGGCAGGGATGATGAAGCGATGGATCACGAAAAAACCGCCAGGCTGGCTCACGCCTTTTCTGATTAATACGTTGGGCATGCTCACGACCTTGACGATTTGCCTGATCTTCTTGCTTACCAAGTTCACGCAGGTGTGGTCGATTTTTATTTTCCTGCCCATCGTCATTTTTATCTTCCGCAAAATTAACAGGCACTACAGAGATTTGGCCGATGAGCTGCGGCTGGATGTTGAAACCGATAAGCCGGAGCCAAAAGGCAGTGTCATTGTGATCCCGGTGGCGGGCATATCGCAGGTGGTAAAAAACACGATCAGTTATGCGCAATCATTGACGGACGACATCGTGGCTGTCTATGTAGGATTCAGTGATGAGGACATGAAAAAAATGGAGGAAAAATGGGCGCAGTGGAATCCGGGAGTGCGCTTGATTGTTTTGCGTTCGCACTACCGTAGTATCATCAGGCCGTTGTTTAAGTTTATTGACACGGTGGAATGGAAAAAGGCCGAAACCGACCATGTTACGGTCATGATTCCACAGTTTATTACAAAGCGCTGGTGGCATAACCTGCTGCATAACCAGACGAGTTTGCTGATTCGGGCGTATTTATTTGCCAGGCAGGATGTGAAAATCGCTACGGTGCCGTATCGGTTGAAGAAGTGAGGCGTTGCATTTTTGTTGCAGTTGTCCAAACACCTTCCGCACTAGAATGGCAGTCGCGATCAGCGTGAAACCTCCAACGAAAGGCTTAATTCGATTGTCGAAAAGAAACCGCCGAATTTGTACATTCTGGCGGTTTTTAGGCTGCTATCTTTATTTTTTTAATTCCTCTAGCAACTTTATGATTTTGTCGTTTTGTTTGGCTATGCTCCTTAAATTAAACGCAGCAGCTAACAGAAGAGTCACTATTTCAGGCATGTAGAAGACTTCCAAAATAGTCATCATCTTCATCTCAATAAGTAGGATATCGGGTATAGGTGAAACGAGCAATCCATCAAAAGAACGGATTGCCCATTTTTCCCAAATTCACTTCGAAGAGGAAGGGCCAGAAGGGTCAATACTGTTAAATGCAAGCCCTAGCAAGCTATCAGGCGCGCCCCCGCTCCTTGCTGCCCTTCAAAAGAGGCGTCACCCGCATATACGTGCATACGCGCCACACCCATTCCAGCGGCCCCATGCGAAAGACCGACAGCCACAGCATGCTGCACGCCATTTGCAGCGCGTAAATGCCGAGACAAATGAGCGTGGACTGCCAGTAGCTGAGCGTGCCGTACCAGCCAAACAAATAGCCGCCAGCCAAAATCAGCACCGTCTGTCCCACGTAGTTCGTCAGCGCCATCCGCCCGTAGCTGGTCAGCGGCGCCAGCGCCTTTTGCACGCTGCGGTGCTCCAACAGCCGGATCAGCGTCGTTGTGTAAAACGCCGACATGACAAAGCCTGTCGAGGTCAGGGCGATCGTGTAATACGTAAGCTCCAGCAGTTGTTGCTCCGAGATATCGTCCACGACGATCGTCTGGGCCGACATGAACGGATCGGATGGCAGGAATTGATACTGGGCGTACAAGCCGAGCAGCGTGAGCGCGAAGGCGATTCCTTGCACCTTTTTGATCGCGGGCAGGAAGCGGGGAATGTCCTGAAAAACCCCGAATTGCCCGACGGACAGGCCGAGAATGAACAGCGGCAGCACGAGAAACGGCTTTACGCCTGTGGCGCAAACCAGGATGGAGAGAATAAGACCGATTGCCAGATTTGTTTTAGCGCGCAGGCGGTAAAAAGGCATCAGCATAAAGCCGAAGATGGCGTAAATGAACAACGCTTCTCCCGGATGAAACATTTTGTGCACGAAGCCGAAGGCCAGAAGCGCAATCAATCGGCGAATGAACAGGGCGGTGCTGTTTGCGCCTTTTTCTTTTGCCCGGCTGACAAACAGATGGAAGCCGACGCCAAACAAAAACGAGAAAATCACGAAAAAGCGCGATTCCACGGCAAAGTTGAAAAACTGGAACAGCCAGGCGTCAACGCTGCCGGGAGCAGGTGTCTGCACGGAGAGAAGCGGCAATATGTTGACCAGGACGATGCCGAGCAGGGCGAACCCGCGCACGGTGTCCAATGTGTTGATCCGTTGGTTCCCGATGGGAGCAAAGGCTGACAAGCCGATCACTTCCTTTTTTCCATAGATGAATGTCCAAACAAAAACAGACACCTCTTCATCCTACCGCACAGGGAGGGGCGAGGAAAGAGAATTGGCTTACGACGCCCTTACAAAATCGGAAGGAGCCTTTTTCGCAACTAACGGGCCTGACGCGTCGTCTACATGTTATAAATCAGGAAAAAAGAGGAGGCGCGAGGATGAAGCCGATTGCGCGGGGAAGGTGGAGGCTCGCGGCAGGCATCGTCTATTACCGCGGGAAAAGACGGATTCAGTGGCTGGTGGGACGAACGAGATTCGCCCGCGAGAAAAAAAGCGAGCTGCTTTCGCATGTGCATTTTTCCCACCAGACGATATTGCTGCGGCGGTTGCAAAACGTCGAGATGTGGATGCAGCACAACAAAGTCATCAATTTGCGACTGGCGACAGCTCGCCTGGACAAAGTAATGCTGCGGCCGGGTGAAACCTTTTCCTATTGGAAGCTGATTGGCAAGCCGACAAAAGGAAAAGGCTACGTGGAGGGGATGCTGCTCTCGCACGGGCGCGTCACAGCCGGAATCGGCGGCGGGTTGTGTCAGCTCTCGAATTTGCTGTACTGGATGACGCTGCATACGCCCTTGACGGTCACCGAGCGCCACCGCCACAGCTACGACGTTTTTCCCGACGCCAACCGGACGCAGCCGTTCGGAAGCGGTGCGACCTGTTTTTACAACTACCTCGACTTGCAGATCGAAAACCGGACGAAGCAAACGTTCCAGCTTCACGTCTACCTGACCGACACGCATCTGGTCGGAGAGTGGCGCTCCGACATGCCCCCGACACGAACGTATGAGATTATCGAAAAAGAACACGCCATCACTCCGTCGATCTGGGGCGGCTACGAACGGAGCAATCAGCTTTACCGCAATGTGTATGCGCAGGACGGGACCTGGCTGGAACAGGAGTGGCTGACGGAGAATCGCGCCTATATGATGTACGAGCCGCTTTTGCCAAAAGGATGATCTTTCCTCGCCCGTTTACGAACTGGAACTCAAGTGCGATCTGTGCGAAAATAGGAACATATGCACTCGTCTAGGGAACGTGGAAAGGTGGACTTATACATATGGTTTTAGCAGAACGAATTACAGCAGGCTTGAACCCGCAGCAGCGGGAAGCCGTACTGACTACAGAAGGCCCTGTCCTGATTTTGGCCGGTGCGGGCAGCGGCAAGACCAAAGTGCTGACGCAGCGCATCGCGTACCTCATCAGCGTGAAACAGGTGGCGCCGTGGAGCATTCTCGCCATCACCTTCACCAACAAGGCGGCGCGGGAGATGCAAAACCGCGTGGCGGCGATCATTGGCGGCGCGGCGGCGCAGGATACGTGGCTGTCGACGTTTCACTCCCTGTGTGTGCGAATTTTGCGCAGAGACATTGACCGACTCGGCATCAGCCGCAGCTTTACGATTCTCGACGCGGGCGATCAGTTGTCGGTCGTCAAGCAATGCCTGAAGGAGCTAAACATTGATCCCAAGCAGTATGAGCCGCGCTCGATTTTGGCTGCCATCAGCGGAGCGAAAAACGAACTGACAGACCCGGACACTTTCGCCAGACTTGCCGGAGATCCGTTTGCGCAGGTCGCCGCGAAGGTGTACGAGGCGTACCAGAAAAAGCTGAAAAGCAACCAGTCGCTGGACTTCGACGACTTGATTATGACGACTGTTCGCCTGTTCAAAGAAGTGCCGGAAGTGCTCGAGTTTTACCAGAAAAAATTCCGCTACATTCACGTGGACGAGTATCAGGATACGAACCGGGCCCAGTACCTGTTGATCTCCATGCTCGCGGACAAATACCGCAACGTATGCTGCGTGGGGGACGCCGACCAAAGTATTTACAAATGGCGGGGCGCGGATATTTCCATCATCCTCAACTTTGAAAAAGACTATCCGGAAGCGAAGCTCATCAAGCTGGAGCAAAACTACCGCTCGACAAAAACGATTTTGCAGGCAGCCAACGAGGTGATCGCCAACAACAAGCTGCGCAAGGAAAAGAAGCTGTGGACGGAAAATCCGGGCGGCGACAAAATCATGTGTTTTCAGGGCGACTCCGAGCACGACGAGGCGTACTTCATCGTCGATACGATCCGCAAGCAACTGCCGCAGTACAAGCGCTACGACAAGTTTGCCGTCCTGTACCGGACAAACGCCCAGTCCCGTGTGGTGGAGGATGTGTTCATCAAGTCGAACATTCCGTACACGATCGTCGGCGGAACGAAGTTCTACGACCGCAAAGAGATCAAGGACATCCTGGCTTACCTGCGCCTCATTTCCAACCCGGACGACGACATCAGCCTGCAGCGCATCATCAACGTGCCCAAGCGCAATATCGGGGACACGACGGTTGAAAAGCTGCAAGCGTACGCCAATGCAAACGGCCAGTCGCTGTATCAGGCGATTCAGGAGGCCGCCTACATGGGGCTGCCGTCGCGCACGACGAATGCGATTTTGTCGTTTAACGACCTGATTACCAACCTGATGCAGATGACCGACTACTTGAGCGTGACCGAGTTGGTAGAGGAAGTGCTGAAGCGCTCCGGCTACCGCGAATCGCTCAAAGAGGATAAAACGATCGAAGCGCAGGCCAGACTGGAGAACATCGAGGAGTTTCTGTCTGTGACGCAGGAGTTTGAGCGCAAAAACGAAGACAAGAGCTTGCTCGCGTTTTTGACCGATCTGGCACTGGTCGCGGACATCGACTCGCTCGGAGAAGACGGGGAAAAAGAAGAGGTAGCGGAAAATGGGCAGGTTGTCCTGATGACGCTGCACAGCGCCAAAGGTTTGGAGTTTCCTGTCGTGTTCCTCGTCGGCCTGGAGGAAGGCGTGTTCCCGCACAGCCGTTCGTTGTTTGACGATGCCGAGATGGAGGAGGAGCGCCGCCTCGCGTATGTAGGCATTACCCGGGCAGAGGAGCGGCTGTACATGACGTGCGCACGGATGCGGACGCTGTTCGGCCGGACGAATGTGAGCGTGCCATCGCGCTTTTTGCAGGAAATCCCGCCAGAGCTGTTGGAAGGAAACCCTGCTGCTGCGGAGCGGAGCTTTGGCGGCAGTCGCGGCGGAGCATTCGGCCAGCGCGATCCGGGGGCGAGAGCGTTTGGCTCCACGACTTCGCAAGCAGGCGGCGGTGGCTTCGGCGCGACAAAGCCGGGCATGGCGCAGCGCTTTGCCGGAGGCTCTCAGGCAACGTTTTCCCGCCCAGGCATGCAGGCTGGCGACAAGCTACCCGGACACGGCCAGGGAGCCGGAGTGGATTGGAAAGTCGGGGACAGGGTGCAGCATGGCAAGTGGGGCACAGGCACTGTCGTCAAGGTCAAAGGCACGGGAGACGACATGGAGCTTGATATCGCGTTTCCAAGCCCGACAGGCATCAAGAAGCTGCTCGCGAAATTCGCACCGATACAGCGGACATAAGCAGAACTATCGCTAAAGTAAAGGATGAACGAGATGGATCGATTGACGGCGGAAACAAAAATCAAGGAATTGGCGAAACGAATTGAGCGGCATAATCGTCTTTACTACGAAGAAGATCGGCCTGAGATTACCGACCAGGAATACGATCAATTGATGCGGGAGCTTATCGAGCTGGAAACCCAGTTTCCAGAGCTGGCTTCCCCGGATTCTCCTACTCAGCGCGTTGGGGGGGAACCTTTGCCATTCTTTGAAAAGGTCGTGCACAAGACGCCGATGCTCAGCCTTGGCAACGCCTTTGGCGAAGCGGACATCAGAGATTTTGACCGCCGCGTCCGCCAGGCAGTGGGCAGCCAGGCCGTGCGTTACGTGGCAGAGCTGAAAATCGACGGGCTGGCCGTTTCCCTTCACTACGAAAACGGGGTGTTTGTCCGCGGAGCGACGCGCGGGGACGGAACGATCGGCGAGGATATTACGCAAAACCTGAAAACCATCCGCTCGATTCCGCTCAGGTTGACCAGGCCGCTGACTTTGGAAGTGCGCGGCGAGGCGTACATGCCAAAGGCCGCCTTTGAAAAGCTGAATCGGGAGCGGGAAGAACGCGGGGAAGCGCTGTTCGCCAATCCGCGCAACTCGGCGGCAGGCTCGCTGCGCCAGCTCGATCCGAAAATTGCCGCCTCCCGTCAGCTCGACATCTTCATCTACGGCATCGGCGAGCTGCACGGCGAGACTGTCGAGTCCCACAGCGAGGGGCTGGACCTGCTCGAATCGCTCGGGTTCAAGGTGAATAAGGAGCGCCGCGTCTTCGAGGACGTCGGGGAGCTGCTCGCTTTTATCGAAAGCTGGACGCAAAAACGCCCGAGCCTGCCTTACGAAATCGACGGCATGGTCATCAAGGTAGACAGCTACGCGCAGCAGGAAGAGCTGGGCTATACAGCCAAAAGCCCGCGCTGGGCCATCGCCTACAAGTTTCCTGCGGAGGAAGCGATCACGATTCTCGAAGGCATTGAGGTGTCGGTAGGACGAACCGGGAGCGTGACGCCAACGGCCCTCTTGAAGCCGGTCAGCCTGGCGGGAACGACGGTCAAGCGCGCTTCCTTGCACAACGAAGACATTATCCGGGAAAAAGGCTTGCTGATTGGCGACCACGTCGTCGTGAAAAAAGCGGGCGACATCATTCCCGAGATCATTGCGGTACTGCCGGAGCGCCGCACCGGGAACGAGACGCCGTTTGCCATGCCGACGCATTGTCCGGAGTGCGGCAGCGAGCTGGTGCGGCTGGAGGAAGAAGTCGCCCTGCGCTGCATCAATCCGATGTGTCCGGCGCTGATTCGCGAAGGCATGATTCACTTTGTGTCCCGCACAGCGATGAACATCGACGGACTGGGTGAAAAAGTGGTGGCGCAACTGTACCGCGACGGCATCATTCACAGCGTGGCAGACCTGTACTACCTGCACCAGCAGCGCGATGTGTTGCTCGGCATGGAGCGCATGGGCGAGAAGTCTGTAGACAACCTGCTGGCAGCGATTGAAGCGAGCAAGGAAAACTCGCTGGAGCGCGTGCTGTTCGGCCTTGGCATTCGCCTGGTCGGAGCCAAGGCAGCGCGTGTGCTGGCGGAGCATTTTGGCCATATGGACGCGATCATGCAAGCTTCCGAGGAAGAGCTGACGCAAATTAACGAGATCGGGCCGAAAATGGCAGCGAGTCTCATCAACTACTTCGCCCAGCCGCAGGCACAGGCCGTCATCGAGCGGCTGAAGGCGGCCGGTGTGAACATGGAGTACAAAGGCGTTCGCGTCGAAGCGGGGGCAGATTTGCCGTTTTCCGGCAAGACGATTGTACTCACGGGGACGCTGACGCAAATGTCCCGCCAGGAGGCAGAGGAAGCGATTGTCCGCCTGGGCGGCAAGGTGACGAGCAGCGTCAGCAAAAAGACCGATCTGGTCATTGCGGGAGAAAAAGCCGGCTCCAAGCTGGAAAAGGCCGAAAAACTGGGCGTAGCTGTCATGGACGAAGCCGGATTTTTGGAGATTCTCAAATAACAGCGCCGAAAGAGAAAACAGCGGCGACAGACGGATGAGCAAGGGAAGGGACGTGAAGAGCATGGGTAGCTTTAAGCGATGGGGAATAGGAGCAATGGCAGTGCTGCTCTTGGGCGGTTGCAGCGATGGCGGCGACGTACAGGAGAAGCCAGCTCCCTCTTCGGTTATGGCGGCTGCTCTGCAAGGTGACTTGACCTATCAGGACGTTTTGGAAAAGGGAGAGACGATTCATACGCTGGCGATGACGCCGGATGCTGCACATGTATGGGTGGGCACGCATGCGGGACTGTACAGCTCCACTGGCGGAGGCTTGTGGGGGCTGTTGTCGACGCAGTTGGAGCAGTTTGACACCGTCGGCTGGTTTGTGGACCCGGAAGATACCGCACACATTTATGTCGGTGGAAGCGAAGGGGTGCGACGCTCTGCGGACGGCGGGAAAAACTGGACCCCGGCGAGCAACGGATTGCCTGAGCCTGCCCAGATTCGCAGCTTTGCAGGTACGCGCCAGGGGGAAAAGGTTCGCTTGTTCGCCTTCGTGTCGGGCGAAGGCATCTACCAGTCGACAGACAAGGGAGGGTCGTGGACTCTCTGGCAGCCGATGGACCAGGAAGTATATGCCATGGATTTTGACCCGAACGAGAACCGTCTCTATGTAGCGGCACAATTCAGCTTGCTCTATAATGAAGAGGGGCAGTGGAAGACAGAGGAGATTCCGGAAGCAGAACAAATCTATTCTCTCTCCGTCAACAGGCGTACTGGCGTTCTCGCTGTCGCAACTGAAAAAGGCGTCTATGAAAAAATTGAGGGAGAGTGGCGTTTGCTCGATGCGCGCTCACCGGAAAAGCTGATCGTCATCGCCTCGGGCGACGGCGATACAAAATGGGTGGGAATCGGCGAATCGGCGCTGATCTACAAGCTCAGCGACAATCGCTGGACCAAATGGAATTAGTCCCATTTTTTCAAGACAAAAGGAGTAGCGTATGAAAGCGAAGTTTTTGACAGGATGCAGGTACGCAGCCGCGATTGTGCTCGCGATTGCAACCGCTGGCTGCTCGTTGCTGCCAGGGGGCAAGGATCAAGCGCCCGAGCCTACCGCGCCATCCTTGTCTGAAGTAGTGGAAGTGTCCGAGGATTACTACGGCAGCATCACGCCGTACAAGCCGAATTTGACGCGCGGCATGCTCAGCAGCACGAGATACCGGATTGATTTCAGCCACCTGGAGCTGGGCTTGATGGAGTTTGCCCGCGATACGTTCCCGACCTCCGAGTATTATTTCCAGGAAGGTCAAGTGGTGAAAAAAGAACAGGTAGCCCAATGGATTGCCCAGGAAAAGGCGAGCGGAACGAACGGGCAGCAGAAAAACGGCATTCTGGTGCACGTACTGGAGCATGACTACCTGAACAAAAAAGACAAACAGCTCGCCGGGATGGTGCTGGGCTTGTCTGTTTCGCCGAACTATCAGGATGCAACGGGCAAGGAAATGGTCTACACCCGGCAGGAGCTGCAAGCAAAAGGCCAGCAACTTGCCGCCACCATCGTTTCGACGTTGCGGGTGAGCACGCCGAACGTGCCGATGCTGATTTTGCTGTATCAGGTCCCAGAGGCAAATTCTTCGCTCGTGCCGGGCCATTTCATCATGTCCGGCACAGTGGCGGCCAACGATTCGGCCGTTTCGAAGTGGCAGCCGATCGACGAGGAGTTTTTCCTCTTCCCGAGCGCGGACGTCGAGAAAAAATACGCCCAGCAGTCGTTGCAGTACGACAAGCTGATGCGGCAAGCGCAGGCTTACTTCGGGGAGTACGTCGGCATGACAGGCGTGGGACGCTTTATGGATGGCAGGCTGACCGAGCTGACGATCACGGCAACAGCGGAGTACGACTCGCGGACAGAGGTTCTGCAGTTTACCCAGTATGCCGCCGGAAGCATCAACCAACTGTTCGACAAAAGTGTTCACGTCAACCTGTACGTCCAGTCGATGAACAAACCGCTGGCGATTTATATTCGCCCGACATCCGGCGAACCGTACATGCATCTTTATCGTCAATAAACGGACAGAAGCCCGATTTGCACCAGCCAAGGTGTGAATCGGGCTTTTTGTGCAGTGAATGAACAAAAGTGTATATCATTGAGCAGTTTATAAACATAAGTGTCAGATTTCGTTTTTTGAACTTGGCTGTTGTTTTTCGCGAAAAATGCAAACACTATCGTGGTCGAGCAACTCAGTATTAGTTGGTATGATCCTTGCATATATTTTATGAGTGATCTCAGGAAGAAATCGATAAGGAGGCGTCACCGAATGCAAGTTGAATTCAAAAACGAGGCGTTTACCAATTTTAGCCTGCCGGAAAATAAAAAGGCATTTGAAGAAGCACTCGCCAAAGTAGAAAGCGAGCTTGGCCGCGAGTACCCTCTCATCATTGGTGGAGAGCGCATTACAACCGAGAAAAAATCCCGCTCCATCAACCCTTCCAACAAAGAACAAGTAGTGGGCGTCGTTTCCCAAGCAGACCAGGCGCTGGCTGAAAAAGCAATCCAGACAGCAGCGAGCACTTTCGAAACATGGAAAAAGGTACCTGCACAGGCGCGCTCCCGTTATCTCTATAAAGCAGCAGCGATTCTGCGCCGCCGCAAGCATGAATTTTCCGCTTGGCTCGTAAAAGAAGCAGGAAAAAGCTGGCCAGAAGCGGACGCTGACACAGCAGAAGCAATCGACTTCATGGAATACTACGGCCGTCAAATGGATAAGCTGTCCCAGCGCCATGACCTGCCGCGCATTCCGGATGAAGACAACGAGCTGTACTACATCCCGCTCGGCGTAGGCGTAGTAATCCCGCCATGGAACTTCCCTCTGGCAATCATGGTCGGTATGACAACAGCAGCTCTCGTAGCGGGTAACACCGTTGTGCTGAAGCCTGCTTCCACTACACCAGTAATCGCAGCGAAATTCATGGAAATTCTCGAAGACGCTGGCGTACCAGCAGGCGTAGTAAACTTCGTGCCAGGTTCCGGCAGCGAAATCGGCGACTTCCTCGTAGAACATACGCTGACTCGCTTCATCAGCTTCACAGGCTCCCGTGACGTAGGTCTGCGCATCAACGAGCTGGCTGCGAAACATCGCCCAGGCCAAAAATGGATGAAGCGCCTGGTAGCAGAAATGGGCGGGAAAGACTCCATCGTGGTTGACAGCGATTGCGACATCGAGTTGGCTGCACAATCCATCGTTGCTTCCGCATTCGGCTTCTCCGGTCAAAAATGTTCCGCTTGCTCCCGTGCGATCGTTCACCAAGACGTGTACGATCAAGTGCTGGACCGCGTAGTCGAGCTGACCAACCAACTGACTGTAGGCGACGTAAGATCCAACGAGTTCTACACAGGTCCGGTTGTCGATGAAAAAGCTTACAACAAAATCCTCGAATACATCGAGATCGGTAAAACAGAAGGCAAACTGGTTGCAGGTGGCGAAAAAGGCCCAGAAACCGGCTACTTCATCAAGCCAACCGTATTTGCTGACGTAGATCCGCAAGCTCGCATCATGCAGGAAGAAATCTTTGGTCCAGTCGTAGCGTTCTGCAAAGCCAACGATTTTGACCATGCACTGGAAATCGCAAACAACACTGAGTACGGCTTGACTGGCGCTGTTATCAGCCGCAACCGTGCACACCTGGAGCGCGCTCGCGAAGAGTTCCACGTGGGCAACCTGTACTTCAACCGCAAGTGCACAGGCGCACTGGTTGGCGTGCATCCGTTCGGCGGCTTCAACATGTCCGGTACGGACTCCAAAGCGGGCGGACCAGACTACCTGCTCCTGTTCACTCAAGCAAAAATGGTTTCCGAAAAAATGTAAGAAAACGCACGACAAAGCTGCCTCCAAACGGGGGCGGCTTTTTTGCGCTCCTTTTGTCCACACTAATGGGTAAGAAAATGATGTGCGGGCAGGTGAGGGTAGCTGTTTACTTACATTGCTTCAGGACTCTCGACGTTTTTTCTCGTCTACTTGCTGATGCCGTTAGCGTACCGTCTGGCCTGGAAAACGAAGCTGCTGGACATGCCCAGAGGAAGAAAAGGACACAGCAGACCGATGCCTTTGTCCGGCGGGCTGGCGATGTTTGTCGGGCTGCTGTTGGTGACAACTTTTTTTGCAGGGGCGCAAAAAACGGTGGCAGTTTTGGCAGTCGGCGGTTTGCTGCTGGTGGTGATCGGCTGGGTGGACGACACCTTCAAAGCCCGGCAAAAAGATTTTCCGGCATTCCCAAAGCTGCTGGTGCAACTGGTGGTGGCCGTTCTCGCTTTTCTTTTGGATATCCGGTTTCGCGGCATCAGCTTGACGTGGCTCGGGGCGGAGGAAGGCGCGTACGTATCGTTTCCGTTGCTCGTTTCGTTGCTGGCGACGGTGCTGTGGATTGTCGGACTTATCAACATGGTGAATTTTTTGGATGGAGTGGACGGGCTGGCGGCTGGGGCGACATCGTTTTCCGCGATCACCTTGTTTTTTCTGTCCATGGCCCGGGGCCAGGAGGTGACCGCTCTGCTTGCGGTGGCGCTGGCAGGTGCTGCGCTTGCGTTTTTGCGCTTTAATTTTTATCCCGCAAAAATTTTCATGGGGGATGCCGGGTCGATGTTTCTGGGGTTTGCGCTCGGGGTAATCTCGTTAGAGGGCACAATGAAAGGGGCGACGCTCATTTCGTTGGTCGTGACGGTGCTGGCGCTGGGCTTGCCCGTCGTGGACACGATACAGGTGATGATTAGTCGGCTGTTGGCCGGATCACCCATGTACCAGGCAGATCGCAGGCACGTTCACCATCGGCTGATGTCGTTCGGGCTGTCGGCCAAGCAGACAGTCGTCGTCCTGTACTTGGTGAGCTTGCTGTTTTCCGTCCTGTCTGTGTTCCTGTTTTTATACGGGTGAGATCGTTATTGCCTTAACGTGGTGAAGCCATTGACAAAAGAGCGGCCGCCAAATGACCAAATGAGTTGGCGCAGCCGAAATCTATCCATAAAACGGCGAACGGCTCAGTTTTGAGCGGGATCGAAGAAAAAGAACTGGTTGCGTCCCGTCGCTTTCGCTTTGTACAGAGCCTTGTCCGCATTGCTCAACAACTGGTCCGCCTCGCTTGCGGAAACAGGGTAAAGCGCGATGCCGATGCTGGACGTAAATGAAAAAGTCTGGCCCTGAAAGCTCCACGGTTGCTGCAGCGAATGCAAAATCCGGGTCGCGACTTTTTCCGCCTGACGCTCGTTCTGGATGCCAGTGAGAATGACGACGAACTCGTCTCCCCCCAGACGCGCGACCGTATCCTGTTCGCGGACACAAGCCTGGAGGCGCTGGGCGAGCATTTGCAAAAAAACGTCGCCGGCGTCATGGCCCCAAGTATCGTTTATTTGCTTGAAATGGTCGCAATCGAGATAGAGGGCCGCGACCATTTCGCCGGACGCTTTAGCCTTTTCCAAAGCTTGCTGGAGATTGGCGTAAAGCAGGCGTCTGTTTGGCAAGCCTGTGAGCACATCGTGGTAGGCCATGTATTCGAGCTGCCTTTCCAGCTTTTTGCGCTCGGTAATGTCCCGGGTCACGGAAAAAACATGGGTGCAAACCCCTTCACAGTTGAAGACGGGAGAGAGGATCGACTCTCCGATCATGTTGCCGTTTGTCGTGAAGTGAGTGGGGCTTGCGTCTTCCACCGTCTGTCTGTACATGCTGTTGAGCAGGTCTGCTTTTTCCGGCGGATACACTTCCTCAATCAGCTTTCCGTAAGTGTCCTCAGTAAGACCTGCTCCTTTCATAGCGGCAGGATTCATCAGGACATACCGGAACTGGTAGGCCCCGTCGGCGTTTTTTTCCACAGCCATAAGGAAAAACATGTCCGACATGTGATGAAATAAGCTGGTCAAGATGTCGCCGTGCTGACTGATGAGAGTTGTGATATCAAGCTTCGCCATATCTGTAGTCTCCTGATTGTAGGCTTGTCCCATTATTATAGTATAGCAAGTCCGGGCAAGAAAATGATGAGACGTTGGTAATAGTGCAGGGTTTACTGGCTGTAAGTGGAGGTGGTAAAGTAAGGGTATTCGCTACTTGCTGTCTAATCGAAAACGATTAAGGAGTTCCACTTATGCGCAAAAAGCTGCTGCCAGGTCTGATTCATCGACTGCCGCAAAACGCAATGTCACGGACCATGGGCAAAATTACCGCCTCTCGCTTCAGTCGATTAGCGATCCAACACTACATCCGTCACTATAAAATTGATGCCTCCATCATAGAAAAGCCGGTAACGGAATACCGGACGCTCAAGGAATTTTTTACGCGCCGTCTGAAGCCGGGAGCAAGGCCGATCGCTCCCGGCAACGACGTTATCGTCAGCCCGGTAGACGGGACCGTCTCCCAGCTCGGCGACATATGCGAGGGCACGCTGATTCAGGCAAAAGGCAAGGAGTTCAGCGTGACAGAGCTGCTGGGCGGCTCCGAAGAAGAAGCAAAGCGCTACTACGGCGGAAAGTTCATCACGATCTACTTGAGCCCGCGCGACTATCACCGCATCCATATGCCGGTGGCAGGCGAGCTGGTGCGCTACAGCTATTTGCCGGGCCGTCTCTATCCGGTGAACCGGCTCGGGATTGAAAATGTGGACAGACTGTTTGCCCGCAACGAACGGCTCGTCACCTACATCGAGTCGGATGGCCTGGGCGAGATCGCACTGGTAAAAGTCGGCGCCCTGTTCGTCGGCAGCGTCAAAGTCGTGTACAATACCGCCACGACCAATATCAAGCACGGCCGGCAAACAGACGAGCCGATCGAAGGCACGCCGCACTACGCAAAGGGCGACGAGCTCGGCTGGTTCGAGTTCGGCTCGACCGTCATCCTGCTCCTGGAATCTTCGCAGCTAACATGGGCGGCAGGCGTGGAAAAAGGGAAGTCGCTGCTCATGGGGCAGTTGCTGGCGACGTTGCAAAAGGAACAAGCATAGCGGCTTGTTGCCTGAAAAATAGAATCCGAATGAAAATGGAGTCCGCTTTTGGAGAAAAGGGACTCCTTTTTGCTATAAAAAGATGTTTCGCTGGTTGCAGACAAAAAGCTGATTTTAACACTGGGACCGCGTCCCGCCTACTGTCTCGCCTGTATAGGCATCTATGATATGTGTCCCGCTCTCGCAGTTGGTTTCGCGAATGTAACGGATATAATACTGCCCGTTTGCGTATGTGACAGAGGTGATTTTTACCGGGCCAAGAGCGGGGTTTTTGCTCAAAATGGCGGTCAGTACTTGCGTGGCTTCCTCCGGGGTAAGCATTTGCTGCCGGGGGACTGAAAGCAGCAGGTTGGACATGGGAAGCGCATGATGCGTAGAAAGGATGGCAGCCAGCAGCAGCACGATCATTGAGTTCAAGGGCATCCTCCTTATTTTTAGAAATATCCATTTTTTAGGTGCTTGTCTTTCATTATACGCTTCACGCGGTACCGTTCCAAGTCAAGACATTGCCAGGACGATGCCCGGCTCCGAGACATGCCAGACCGCATGCCAGAGCTGGAGCGATCGGATTCGCTCTTGTTTTCGAAACAGCTTCGCCTCTCAAATCATCCAGCCAATCATTTTTACTCGAAAAAATTTTGTTTCTATGCTGCCGAATCCGCGCGAAAATTGACTGAACCTGCTGTTTTCAAGTAAGATCAAAGTTATGTGATACGATTCGGAGGTGGAAGAGATGAGTGCCATCACTCGCAAAGAAGTAGAGCATGTAGCCAATCTGGCCCGTTTGCAGTTGACGGAGGACGAGGCTTTGCAATACACAAAGGACCTGAACGCCATCCTGGAGTTTGCCGCGAAGCTGAACGAGCTCGATACGTCCAACATTGAGCCGACCAGCCACGCGACCGATGTGAAAAACGTGATGCGCGAAGACGTGAACAGACCGTCGCTGCCGCGCGAAGAAGTGCTGAAAAACGCACCGGATCACGAAGACGGGCAATTCAAGGTACCGGCTGTATTCGAATAATCTGTCAGGAGAACGAGAAGGGAGGAACCCACTGTGTCGCTGTTTGACAAGCGATTGTCGGAAATACATAGCGCCTTGCGCGCAAAAGAGCTTTCGGTCACAGACCTGGTGCAGGCTTCCATCGCCAGCATCAAGGAGCACGATGAAAAAATCAAGTCCGTCCTGCACGTGGATGAGGAGGGAGCGCTCGCCCATGCTCGCCAGTTGGACGAGCGTCTGGTTAAGGAGAACGGGGAGCTTGGCCTTCTCTTCGGTCTGCCGGCGGGGCTCAAGGACAACCTGATTACAAAAGACGTACGGACGACCTGCGCCAGCAAATTTTTGGCGAACTACGATCCTGTCCATGACGGAACTGCTTCGAAAAAGGTGAAGGAAGCGGACGCCGTGATCGTGGCGAAGCTGAACATGGACGAGTTCGCCATGGGCGGCTCCAATGAAAACTCCGGTTTCTTCCCGGCCAAAAACCCGTGGAACACCGATTACGTGCCAGGCGGCTCGTCCGGCGGTTCTGCCGCAGCGATGGCTGCCCGTCACTTCTATTTCACGCTCGGCTCGGATACGGGCGGCTCCATTCGCCAGCCTGCCGCTTTTTGCGGTGTCGTCGGTCTGAAGCCTACGTACGGCCGCGTGTCCCGCTTCGGTCTGGTGGCTTTCGCTTCTTCTCTCGACCAGATCGGACCTGTGACCAAGAGCGTAGAAGACGCAGCATACGTGCTGCAAGCGATTGCCGGACATGACGAGTTCGACTCCACCTCTGCCAATGTGGAAGTGCCGGATTACCTCTCCGCGCTCACTGGCGATGTCAAAGGTCTGCGCATTGGAGTGCCAAAAGAGCTGATCGGCGAAGGCATTGATGCCGAGGTGCGCGAGGCTGTGCTCGCCGCCTTGAAGCAGCTTGAGAGCATGGGCGCAACTTGGAGCGAAGTCTCCATGCCGCATACCGAATACGCGGTTCCAGCCTACTACCTGCTGTCTTCCTCGGAAGCATCGTCCAACCTGGCCCGCTTCGACGGCGTGCGCTACGGCGTGCGCGCAGACAATGCGTCCAACTTGATCGAGCTGTACAAGGAATCGCGCAGCCAAGGCTTCGGACCGGAAGTGAAACGCCGGATCATGCTCGGAACCTATGCGCTTTCGTCCGGCTACTACGACGCCTACTACAAAAAAGCGCAGCAGGTGCGCACGCTGATTATCCAGGACTTCAACAACATTTTCGCCGACTTCGATGTCATTTTGCATCCGACTACGCCGTCGACCGCGTTCAAGATCGGCGAAAACGTCAACGATCCGGTCAAAATGTATCTGGAAGATATTTGCACCGTGCCTGTCAACCTGGCAGGGCTGCCAGCGATCAGCGTACCGTGCGGCTTCGCCCAAAACGGTTTGCCGATCGGCTTGCAGATCGTCGGGCGCGCGTTTGACGAATCCACCGTATTGCGCGTAGCACATGCCTACGAGCAGGCAACAGGCTACAGCAAGCGCAAGCCGGAATGGGTGAGGGGGTAAGAGGCATGAGCAAGTACGAAACCGTCATCGGCCTGGAGGTCCACGCCGAGCTTTCGACCAAGAGCAAAATTTTCTGCGGCTGCCCGACTGAGTTCGGCGCGCCACCGAATACACATACATGCCCGATTTGTCTGGGACATCCGGGCGTGCTTCCCGTAACGAACAAGCAAGCGGTAGAGTTTGCGATGAAAGCAGCGCTCGCGCTCAACTGCGAGATTTCCCGCGAGACGAAATTCGACCGCAAAAACTACTTTTACCCGGATTCGCCAAAAGCGTACCAAATCTCCCAGTACGACCAGCCGATCGGCTACAACGGCTGGATCGACATTGAGGTCAACGGGGAGACGAAGCGCATCGGGATCACCCGCCTCCACCTGGAGGAAGACGCGGGCAAGCTGACGCACAGCGACTTCGGCGGAGAATCGCTCGTAGACTTCAACCGCGTGGGCGTACCGCTCATCGAGATCGTGTCCGAGCCGGACATCCGCTCGCCGGAAGAAGCACGCGCCTATCTGGAAAAGCTGAAAGCGATCATCCAGTACACGGAAGTATCCGACGTGCGCATGGAGCAAGGCTCGCTGCGCTGCGATGCCAACGTGTCGATTCGTCCATATGGGCAAAAAGAGTTCGGCACCAAGACCGAGCTGAAAAATATGAACTCTTTCCGCAACGTGCAAATGGGGCTGGAATACGAAGTTCAGCGCCAGACAGAAGTGTTGAACTCCGGCGGTACGATCGTGCAGGAAACCCGCCGCTGGGATGAGGCGAACAAAAAGACGGTCAGCATGCGCTCCAAAGAAGAGGCGCACGACTATCGGTACTTCCCGGACCCTGACCTGGTGCGTATGCAAATTTCCGAGGAGTGGATCGAGGCTATCCGCGCGACGATTCCGGAGCTGCCGGATGCCCGCAAGGCTCGCTACGTAAACGAGTTCGGCCTGTCGCAAGCGGATGCGGAGGTCATCACCATTTCCAAGGAAACGGCGGATTTCTTCGACGAAACCGTCAAGACAGGCGCAGATGCGAAAGCAGTCGCCAACTGGCTGATGGTAGACCTGCTCGCCCATCTGAACGCCAACAACCTGACGTTTGCCGATGTGAAAATGACGCCGCAGGGCTTGGGTGACATGATTAAGCTGATCGCAGACGGCACGATCTCCTCGAAAATCGCCAAAACCGTCTTCAAGGAGATGGTGGAGACCGGAAAAGATCCGAAGAAGATCGTCGAGGAAAAAGGACTGGTGCAAATCAGCGACGAGGGCGCCCTGCGCCAAATCGTCATCGACGCCGTCAATGCCAACCCGCAGGCAGTAGCGGACTACAAGGCCGGAAACGAAAAAGCAGCCGCTTTCTTCGTCGGCCAGGTCATGAAGCAAACCAAAGGCAAAGCAAACCCGCCGTTGGTTAACAAGCTGATTCAGGAAGTATTGAGCAGCCTGTAAGGCACAACAACAAGCAGCACTTTCCGACCAGGGAAAGTGCTGTTTCTTTTGGCAAGAGAGAGGCACAAAGCAGAAGAGGGGGACATGGCGAGGAACGGCATTGGCAGCAAGTACCAATGGCTTTGAAGCGGTTTGACGCGCATCTAGTTGGCGGCGAGAGCAGCTTGCAGTTTTTCCAGCAAGGAGACAGCCTGAATCTCGTTTTGCTCGATGGCCTGCAAAAGCTGTACAGCTTTTTTGCCTGGCTCGTCTGCATTTGGTTCGCCGCCAGCCGGGAAAGGAAACAGTCTGGTCAGCTTGCCGAAGTCGTCCGCGATAGCGGCGTAAAGCGCGGCTGCTTCCTTGAGCAGCGGGCGCGCTTCATCCAGCGAAGGGTCAGTCCACGTGTCGGCGATTTCCGTAAAGAACCGGTAGGCGTTGCAGCGGGCGTCGTGTGCGACCGCTGTGGTGTAGGCGTTTCCGTTTGGCTCGATGGTTCCTTTGGCAAAAGCCGCCTGCCAGGCAGGATAGGCAGCCAGGCCGTAGATGAAGTTGGCGTTTTGCCCTTCCTGGCCGCGGTAATGCGCCAGGGCTGAATCCAGAGCGTTAGCCAGCATCGTGCGCTGGTTGATGGGGAGCGTCTCTTCGATGGCGAGCACAAACAGCTCTGCCACCAGTCCGCGCCCCAGATGCTCATACGGCACCGTGCCGTCGTTACCGCAGTTGTCTCCGGCGTGCAGCAGCTTGGCTTCATCCTCGTAACCGTAGATCAGGCCAAATTCAGGCATGAACAAGTCCCAGGCGAGCACCGGATTTCCTTTGTCAACCGCGTGGTGAATCAGCTCCAGTGCCTGAGGCAGCAGGGCAGGAAGCTGCCGCTTTTCGCGCGCGGCAGGGCTGAGCAGCGCGGGATCGACCTGGTTCGCATTCGGGCCAGGCGTGCCGTCCAACTGCTCCTGGCAGACGGAACGAGGCTTGAAGCCCATGTTCCGCAAGCCTTGCTCCAGAACGGGCTGGAAGTAAAACATGGTTGGCCCCGCAATATGAATGCTCTCTGGAACGATCGTCAGGCGGAAGGCGTGCCCGCTCAAACCGAGAACAAGCGGCAGGGACAGCTTTCGTTCCGTACACTCGACTAATCCGTGCAACGCTGCCCCGCATGTAATCCATGTTTTCAGCTTCATGGCTTCCGGCTTTTTCAAAACGACTTTTTTCATAATTCCCGCATCCTTTCGCATTTGCACATAGTGGTCAACAACGAGGCGAATTTTTTCCTGCACGAGCTTTTTGCGTGAGCGAGACAGCACCTGGTACACATTTGCCTGGGTCATCTCGAACATGCGCGCAATCTCGTGAGGGGCCAGATGGTCAAAAAAGTGAGATTCGACGATCCGCCGTTCGCGCGGGCTGAGGCAGTGCAGCAAGCTTTTGATCGTCGTAAACAGCTCGCGGCGCATCAAGACCTCCTCGGGGTTGCCGTTGCTCTCGGCTGCGGTCGACCAGCTACGGCCAAGCCTGTGCAAAATGCTGTCGAGATCCTCCCAGTCGGTCGGCTCTGCCTCGCCCGTTTGCCTGGTTAGCCCGGAAAAGACCTGCTCCCGTGCTTGCGGTCCCTTTTTCAGACGCGTGTACGCCTGATTGCGCACAATCCGGTGCAGCCAGGGCAGGAAGCGGCGGCTGTCGACCAGCGTACCCAGGTGGAGGAAGGCGCGAATGAGCGCGTCCTGGACGATGTCTTCCGCGAGATAGGCTTCCTGGGTGTACGAACGGGCGTAGCCGTAGACTTTGGAGCGGTGGCGTCTGACCAGCTCGCCAAACGCCTCCTGATCTCCGGCTTTTGCCCGTTCTACCAAAGTCTCGTCCTGCTCCTCTTCTCTTTGACTGGCAGGCTTGATAACCAAATGATCCATTGCCAAAACTCCTCGTTGTTAGTTAACTTACTGCATAGACTACCGGGCGCAGGATTTTCTGACAGATGCGTAAAAACTTTTTGTAAAAAATTTATTTGCAAGCGGCGGACATAGACTCCGGCCTGATTTGCTGCGGGTTGGCCGGATTTGTAAGAAATTCCACTCTACCCTATAATGAACATACACGAACAAAAAGGGGGAAGGAAAGTACATGAAGCTGATTTCTGTCACAGGAGAGAGTGTAGCGCCGGGCAAGGGCGGCTCGCCATCCGATACATTTGACCGTTCGATTGCGACGTGGGAAGACAATGGGCAGCAAAAAACGGTGACCGTGACCTACTGTCGCTACTTCGGCAAAGTGCTGGCCGAGCGGGGCATCTACGACCAGGAGGCGGAAGGGATTCCGGTCACGCATCTGGTCGCTCCGCTGTTTGAAGAAAAGTACCCCGGGCAAAAAGAAACGCGTCACTACATTAACGATACGGAAAGCTTTGTGGCCCTGTTTGAAGGCTTTTCCCTGCCCAAATGGAAGGAACGCTACGCGAGTGCCCTGACCTCGGCATGAGGAGAGCGCAGCTATAGCGCCCGTGTGTAAAAGTCAAAAGATTCTGAGCCAGCATCAGACACATAGCTCAAACTTTGCGGAGGGCATGCTAAGGACAACCATTTACTGGAGATGATTAGCATGCTTTCTGTATGGATGACGCTTCTGCTCATGGCTTCCGCCAGCCCGGCAGGCTCGCTTGGCGCAGCATCGCCGCAGGCCACTGTGATCGCTTTGCCTGCGGCGGTTCAGGAGTTCGACGCTTTTTTGCAAGATTGGAGGGGCGGGCTTGCGCTTGCTTCGCTGCGCCATCCGCTGTTTGATCTGACAAGGGTATCCGGCGGTGTCAGCGGAGCTGTGAATACGATCGTGTTTTCCGGGGAGGCGCACGGTGCCGCAGGGGAAATCTCGCTCGTGTTTTATTCGCTGGACGGAGACAGGATATACTCTCCGCCGGGCACAGTGACTGTCGCGCGCGTCGATGACAGGCACAGGCAGTTCCACGTGGCGGCGGCGATACCGCGAGTGCTGCAAGGCCGCACAGGGGTTGTACAGGTGACGTTTTCCGGGGAGAAAAGAGCTTCCTATTTGCTAAAAGTCCGATTTTGACGGCGGGACGCCAGGCGTCAACTGCCGTTGCGGCTGGCCGTGGACCAAGTGCTGGCCGTTCGGTTCGAAGGGAGAAGGAGAGGAGGGCTGCTGTTGATTGAGGTAAAAGAAGTCAGCAAACAGTTCGGGACGATCACAGCGGTCCGCGATTTGACGTTTCGCGTGGAAGAGGGCGAGGTGTACGGCCTGTTGGGCGAAAACGGCGCCGGGAAGACGACGACGATGCGCATGATGGCGACGATTCTCGCGCCGACTGCGGGAGACATCGAGATCAGCGGATTTTCGGTGCGGCACGAGCCTTTGGAGGTGCGGCGCAGAATCGGCATCCTGTTTGGCGGGGAAGTCGGCTTGTACAGTCGGCTGACAGCCAGGGAAAACATCGCCTACTTCGGTAGCCTCTATGGCTTGCCGCCGTCGCGGGTGCAGGAGCGGATCGACAGCCTGAGCCGCATTTTGGAGATGGAGCCGTTTATCGACAGGCGCGTCGGCGCTTTTTCCCGGGGAATGAAGCAAAAAGTGGCAATCGCCCGCACGCTTGTCCACGATCCTGACGTCATTTTGCTGGATGAGCCGACGACAGGGCTCGACGTGACGGCTGCTACCATTTTTCGCCGGATGGTGACAAGGCTGCAGGAGGAAGGCAAGACGATCCTGTTTTCCAGCCACAACATGGGCGAAATCAACAAGCTGTGCAAGCGGGTGGCCCTGATCCACAAAGGCCGGCTGCGCTTTTCCGGGGGATTGGACGCCTTGCGCAAGCAGTTTGGGACTGACGATCTGGACGACATCTTCATGGCGGTTGTGGAAGGGGGCGAGCACTGATGGACTGGCAAATCATCTGGACCGTTTTCAAAAAGGAGCTGCTCGACCTGTTTCGCGACCGGAAGGCGTGGCTGGGGACGTTTCTCGTGCCCTTGGTGATTATTCCGTTTGTGTTTTTTTTATTGGGCAACTCCTACAGCAACGTGGAAAAGGAAGCGCGGGAATACGTGCCGCTGGCTGTTCACGGCTCCTCCAAGCTGATTAAGTCCCTGCAAGAAAACCAAGGGGTCAAAATTCTTCAGCCGCCTGATCCCGAGCAAGCGCTGCAGGCGGGGCAACTGCGCGCGATCATTACGATCCCGGAATCGTTTGACGAGCAGATTCAGGCGGGGAAAACGGCCACACTGCACGTCGCTTTTGACTCGACCAATTCCAAGTCAGTCTACGCCCGCGATCTGATCGAGCGGACCGTAGAGGCGTACAGCAAGGAGATTGTGGCGAAGCGGCTCAAGCAGGCAGGCTTGTCCGAGCAGACGATTCAGCCGATCGCGCCTGACTTTCAAAACGTAGCGTCGGAAGAAAGGCAGTCGGGCGGGATGCTCGCAGGCATCATTCCGCTCATGCTCGTCGTGTCGCTCGCCTCTGGAGGAATCGCCTCCGCCAACGACCTCGTCGCGGGGGAAAAAGAGCGAGGGACGCTGGAGTCGCTTCTGACGGCGCCGATTGCCGCCAACCACATTCTGACGGCGAAGCTTTTGGCGGTCATGGTGATGAGTATCATGAGTGCGGGAGCCTCGCTCATCTCGGTATCGCTGGTGATGAGCATGGGGCCGTTTGGAGGATCAGGCGACCATTTTTCGCTCGCGTTTTTCTCGCCTGTTACCTTGCTCGTGCTGATCGTCGTCATCCTGCTCATGGCGGCGACGTTTGCCGGACTGGAGCTGATGCTCAGCACGATTGCAAAGTCTTTTAAAGAAGGACAGACGTACATGAGCGGAGTCATTTTCCTGGCGATGGTGCCGTCGTACATGCTGATGCCGCAAAGCCCGGTGGACATCGCGGAGCATTACTACGCGCTGCCCGTGTTCAATGGCGTGGCGCTGTGCAAGGAAGTGTTTTACGGCAAGGTCGACCCGCTGCATGCGCTGGTCGGCATCGGTTCTTCGCTGGTGTACGTGGCGATCACGATTTTTTTCGCCTCGCGACTGTTCCGCAGAGAAGGGGCTGGATTGAAAAACTGATCGGGAGGGAGTAAATCCAGGCTGTCTGTTGCCCATGTCGCTGCCATTGTGAGAAGGCTGGTGAATGTCGTGAATCCGCTGTACATCGGTGTGCTGTACGTGCTTGCTTCGGCTGCGGGCTTTGGCGTCATGTCCATTTTTGCCGTGTATGCCTATGGAGCAGGCGTTTCGGTATCTACGCTCTTGTCTTTGCGCTTTTTGTTTGCTGCTGTGCTGTTTTTCGGCCTCTTGGCCTGGCGCAAGGAGTCGCTGCGGCTCAATCGTCGCCAGGTGCTCGCCCTGTTTTTTCTGGGCGGCATTTTGTACACGCTGCAATCGCTCAGCTTTTTTTCCGCAGTTCAGTACATTCCGACCTCGATGGCGGCGTTGCTGCTGTACACGTTTCCCGTGTTTGTGGCGGTCCTGAGCTATTTTGTGGAAAAAGAGCCGCTGACGAAAAAGACCGTTTTCGCCATGCTGCTGTCTTTGCTGGGCCTGGGGCTGGTGCTTGGGCTGTCGTTTGGCGGCATTCAGCCGCTCGGAGTCGTGTTGGCGCTCGCGGCAGCGCTGTTTTACTCGGTGTACATCATCGTGGGCAACCGGGTTGTAAAAGGTTTGTCCCCGTATGTGACGTCGGGTTACATCTCGTTGTTTGCAGCCGCGTCGACCTTTTTGATCGCGCAAAAAGAAGGAGGCGTCGACCTGGCCTTTGCTCTGGCGGGCTGGTGGGCCTTGGGCGGGATCGTCGTTTTTTCTACAGTCATGGCGATCAGCTTTTTCTTCCGCGGCCTGCAGTTGACCGGCTCGACCAAAGCTTCCGTGCTGAGTACGTTCGAGCCAGTCGTGACGATTGTGTTCTCGGCCCTGTTGTTCGGCGAAGCGTTCAGCCTGTTCCAACTGCTCGGCGGCTGCGCGGTGCTGGCGGGCGCGGCCCTGATCGTCGCAGGCAAGGAGCCGAAGTCAGGTCGGGCGGAGGAAGGGGAAGCGTCTGCGGCGCGGGTGATTGAATCGTAGAGGAAAAAGCGCTTCTGGGCGGCGGTAGTGACGGTGCTGGCAGGAGCGGAGTTGATCGTCGCGGGCAAGGAACCGAAGCCAGATCGGGCGGAGGAAGGGAAGCGTATGTGGCGCGGGTGATTGAATCGTAGAGAAAAAGCGCTTCTGTGCGGCGGCATTGAGGCTGCTGGCAGGAGCGCTTTTTTGTATCGTTTATCGTATCGGAAAAGAACTGGGCCGTAGCTTATGGATTTCTTAGCGTGAGCGAATGAAAAAGCAGAAGTTCCGTTGCCCTTGCCGTCGGCAGCAAGCTTTTTGCAAGCAAACAGCCTGCCAAAACGCGCTCATTTTGCCGTTCCTGTCTCGGTAAATGTGTTTCTCCGCTTGTTTGGAGAAGCCCTCAAATCGCGAGGCGGCAACAGAAAACTGACGGCTACTCTTCCATCTGCGAGCGGATCAGCCAGCCCGCTCCGTACACGCCTGCGTCGTTGCCCAGTGTGGCAGCCACAATCTCGGTTGCTTCCACGACGTAAGCGAACGGAACAAACCGTGCAAACGCATCGCGAATGCGGGAAAAGAGGAAGTCGCCTGCCGCCGCCACGCCGCCCCCGATAACAAATTTGGCCGGATTCAAAACAATCGCCAGATGCGAGAGGGCAAGGCCCAGGTAGAGCGCCACCTGGTCGGCGATGGCAAGAGCAGCGACGTCGCCTGCTACGGCTGCTTCGAACACGTCCTTTGCCCCGAGCTTGCCTTTTTCGGCCAGCACGGAAGCGAGGTACGGGCTCGTTCCGTTTTCGGCAGCGAGGTGCCCTTCGCGGATAATGGCGGTGGCGGAGGTGTACGTTTCCAGACAGCCTGTTTTGCCGCAATTGCAGAGAGCGCCGCTGTCTGGCGTCATGGTGATGTGCCCGATTTCGCCGCCGACTCCGTTCATGCCGTGAACGACTTTTCCGTTCAGGATGACGCCGCCGCCGACTCCTGTGCCAATCGTAATCAGCACGAGGTCTTGTGCGCCTTGGCCTGCGCCCTGCCACATTTCGCCCAGTGCCGCCACATTGGCGTCGTTGTCGACTGCGACTGGCCGCCCTGTAAGTGCTTCCAGCTTTTGCTTCAATAAGACAGGCTTGGTCCAGTGCAGGTTGACGGCTTGCATGACGATTCCGTTTTGGGCATCAATAGGTCCGGGGATTCCTACGCCGATTCCGCTCACTTGCTCCGGCGCATAGCCGTGTTTGTGCAGAAGAACGCGGGTCATCTCCGCGATTTTTCGCAGTACGCCATCTTCTCCATCTGCGACAGGTGTCGGCTCGTGCGTTTTCGCTACCAGCTCACCATCCGGGGTAATCAACGCTATTTTGATTGCCGTTCCGCCCACGTCAACACCAACGATGATTTTGTTCACAACTGTCCCCTCGCTCTCCTTTTTGCCATCTTTTTCTATATTATCACGCTGTTACCCGCATAGCGATTCCCAAAAATGGCTATACAGGATATGATGGAAGGAAGTACACCCGTGAGCGAGGGAAGGAAGAAGGGATCTGCCTTGAAACGAGCCAGATTGATCTACAATCCGAGCTCCGGCCGGGAAATCGTGCGGCGACGATTGCCGGATATTCTCGATTTGATGGAATCGGCCGGATACGAAACCTCCTGCCATGCAACCAGAGGGGAAGATGATGCGACCGAGGAAGCTGCCCGCGCCGTGGCCCGCGGCTTCGACGTCATCCTGGCTGCTGGCGGAGACGGAACCATATACGAAGTTGTGAACGGGATGGCGGAGCAAAAAGCACGCCCCACCCTTGGAATTATTCCCTGCGGAACCAGCAACGATTTTGCCCGGGCGGTAGGCATACCGAAGTCGATCACGCGCGCCACGGAAATCATCGCCAAAGGCAAGAAGAAGCGCATCGACCTGGGCCGGATCAACAACCGTTATTTCATGAATATTGCGGGAGGAGGCTCCCTCACCAACCTGACCTATGAGGTCCCGAGCAAGCTGAAAACGCTGCTGGGCCAGATGGCGTACTACGTCAAAGGGTTGGAGAAGCTGCCCTCCCTGCACCCGATCCGGGTCCGCCTGGAAAATCGCAAGGAAGTGCTGCTGGACGAGGAGATCATGGTGTTTCTCATCGCCAACAGCCATGCGGTCGGCGGCTTCGACAAGCTCGCCCCGGAGGCCGATTTGTCAGACGGCAAGCTGGATGTCATCGTCGTGAAAAAGACGAACATCGCCGAATTTATCCGCCTCGCGACACAAGCGGTTCGCGGCGAGCATTTGCGCGACCCTAACATCCTGTATTTCCAGGCAGACTACATCAAAGCGACCTCTCCCACAGGCGAGGTGGTCCAGCTCAATCTGGACGGCGAGCTTGGCGGACAGTTGCCGTGCGTCGTGGAAGCTTTGCCAGGACATATCGAGTTGTTCGTCCCGTAGGAAGATAGTAAAATGAATAGCAATAGCCGTAGGGATGCCGCGTTCGCTGTGCATCCCTGCCTGCTTCCTTGAGCAAAAAGCAGCCGGGAAGCCAGAGCGCAAGACAAAAGGAGCAAAAGAAACGTGGCAAAAACAACAAAAAAGCGGCGCGGACCGCAGCAGACCGTCAAGGTGGAGCTGGACGTCCCGGTACGTGTCGGCCAAACCGTGGAAGTGGAGATAACCGGACTGAACCACGAGGGCGCTGGAGTCGGCCGGATTGAAGGATATACGCTGTTCGTAGACGGCGCACTCGCAGGCGAGCGAGTCCACGCGCGCGTCGACCATGTCAAAAAGAACTTCGGCTTCGCCAAGCTGACGAAAGTGGTGGAAGCCAGCACATACCGCGCGCACCCACCCTGTCCGCTGTACGACCGTTGCGGCGGCTGTTCGCTGCAGCACCTCGCCTACGAGGAACAACTGCGGCACAAACAGCAAATCGTCCGCGACAACCTGCGCCGCATCGGCGGCTTTCAGGTGGAGGGAGAAGGAGCAATCACGGTGCACCCGACGCTCGGCATGAGCGATCCATGGCGCTACCGCAACAAGGCACAGGTGCCAATCGGCGAGGAAAACGGCGCCTTGGTTGGCGGCTTTTACGCGGAAAAATCCCACTCCATCATCGACATGAACGAATGCCTCATCCAGCACCAAAAGAACGACGAGGCGGTCGCCACCGTGAAGAGAGCCGCTGCTGCTCTCGGCATCAAGCCGTACGACGAAGTGCGCGGCACAGGCTTGCTGCGCCACGTAGTCGTCAAGGTGGGGGTAAAGACGGGCGAAGTCATGGTCGTGCTCGTGACGACCGCGGAGGCGATTCCGCAGCGAGACAAGCTCGTGGAAGCGATCCGCACCGAGGTGGCGGGCGTCACCAGCATCGTGCAAAACATCAACCCGGACAAGACCAATGTCATTTTCGGCAAAAAGACTGTGACACTCTGGGGCAGCGACGTCATTTACGATTACATCGGCCCGATCAAATTCGCGATCTCGGCGCGGTCGTTCTACCAGGTCAACCCGGCACAGACGGAAGTGCTGTACAACAAAACGTTGGAGTACGCCGGCGCAACAGGCACGGAAACGGTCATCGACGCCTACTGCGGCATCGGCACGATCTCGCTGTTTTTGGCGCAGAAGTCGAAGCATGTGTACGGCGTGGAAATCGTCCCGGAAGCGATCGCGGATGCGAACCGCAACGCCCGGTTGAACGGCGTGGAGAACGCGACATTCGAGGCAGGCCCGGCAGAGGTCGTAATTCCGGCGTGGAAGGAGCAGGGGATCCGCGCCGATGTAATCGTGGTCGACCCGCCGCGCAAGGGCTGCGATGAGGCGCTGTTGACGACAATTTTGGAAATGCAGCCGGAGCGCGTGGTGTACGTGTCGTGTAACCCGTCGACGCTGGCAAGGGATTTGAAGGTATTGGCGGAGCGGTATGAGGTGAAGGAAGTGCAGCCGGTGGATATGTTTCCGCATACGGGGCATGTGGAGTGCGTAATATTGATGAATCTAAAGGGTGTTGTAACAAGCAATTTCAGTGATCTCAAAGCATAAACAGTCGTACGAAAGCTTAAATAGTCGTGCCACCAGCCGAGCGAGATGCGGGTATCCACTCCTGTTTTTCCTCGGCTTTTTTCGTAAATCAGGGGAGAGGATTTATTATGAGGGGAGAAGAAGGAAAGCCTTGTGGGGCAAGGACTTCGAACATTTTTCTCCTGTTTTTTCTCGATCATTTTCTCCGATAATCTTTGGTCCTATCCCCAGGCTCTTCCTGTTTTTTCCCCTGCTCTTCGTTCGACTTTAATTGCTTTTTTGCCCCCGATTTTGCTCGTCCTGAACTCGATTTTTACTCGTTTCTTATCACGACATTAATTGCAGGAAAAAATTGGGATGATGGAGGAGAAAAGGCTGAGAAGCCTTGGGGCTGTAAGCGGGAGTGGCAGTGGGGGAGATGGGCGGGGCGTAAGATGACTATTTTTGCTTTTGACATAGTAGGGATTGTAAAAGCAAATTTTGGACTTGAACGAGTCTGGTTGCAATGGGGAAAGGGTTGCTTCCTTACGGAAGCAGAGAGGGCGAAGTGAACAATTATGCTCCTCTTCAGCGAGTGTAGCCTCAATAAAGTAAACTGATAAGCGAGCGGCGGATCGAGACACTACATAGCTCCACTTATAAAACTCTCACTACGCCCGTCATTTGCTCCTGTATGCCTCTCAAGTAACTCGGAAAGGCACACAACAATCGCTTTTCTCAAGCCGCCACAATGCCCTTTTCAATCGTTTCTCGATTATTCAAGCCTCAATGCTTGACTCTATATTTCCCCTGCTCTGAACACATTGGTGATGCCGCAAAATCACTGGTCTGATGAAGAAGGCTCATGATGGTGTTTCAGCAACTTTCGGAATACATAATTCCTTTATATAGCGATAAAAGTGTTGCTCGGTGGAATCCGCTTGACATCGCACAAAGCAGTGCCACAATATCGCTGGGGTTCATCATCATTGAAGATATTGATCCAAAATCTAATCGGTTGCAATGTCGCCAGATGGGATTGCAAAACCATTGCGTAATGGAATTCACTAAACGCCTTCGCTGAAAATCATTGGTGATACAGCAGAATCACTGGTCTATTGAAAAAACATAAAGGGGAGTTTGCAACTTTCGGAATACATATACCTTTATATTAGCGATCAAAAGTTTCGCTTGGTGGAATCGCATCACAAATCGCAAAGGAATGTCGCAATATCGCTGAGTTTTAGCAACCTGGAGAGTATTGATCCAGTAACTAATGGGCTTCAATGTCGTAAAGTGAAGTTGGCAATATCATTGCGAAAAGGAATTCACTAAACGCCTTCGCTAAAGAAATTCGGGTAATACAGCAATATTAACTGGTTGAAACCGCAAAAAAATGGCTATAAACATTCAAAAACCTGCAAAACGAGGTGTTCAGGTCTATCTGAACTGTTTGAACACAAAACATGCTGGAGATTGTTCATATTTCGAAGAAGTATAATCACTTTGTTAATGTTTGTTGATTGACTTTAATTAATTATCGTATTAAAGTGCAGGATTATTCGCTCTCTGTATTCGGTGTAATCCCATTTGTCATATTGCTCAGAATGCTTGTGCTATACTCAAATGTTTTTAGAGGTAGCACACCAGGCTGATTTTGTTAGGACGTGTCTGAAAACTAAAGAAAATGTGGTATGATTTAGGAAAAACGAATGGAGCAACGAGCATGATTCAAAG
>NZ_JBYTBG010000042.1:0-40034 GCF_058788915.1 Brevibacillus sp. FW301-21C12A | reverse complement strand
ATGAATACAAACTTTCGGATATCCTCTAGCGCAAAAAAGGACAGTCAGGGCGTTTTTCCCTGACTGTTTTTCTTATGCAGATAAGAATGGATAGATAAGATTCTTGCCCGGTATCAGCGCAACCAAGGCTGCGCCAATGGTTTGGCACGGCCCGGTTTTCGAATGTCAAAGCCGGGGAACAAGGGATAAACATGGAAGCTTTTCTATTTTTCAAGAAGTCAAACAATTCTATTGAAAAAAAGTTACCCAGGTTATATAATCCAATTAAACGAAATTGTCTTTTTGTATTCGTATAATTGTCATTGCCGACCGAAAAAAGAAAGGAGTATCTGCGCGGCGACGAGCTTTGCTGTGCGCTTGAATGAATGGATTGCGTTGAAATGAAAATGAAAGGGCTTTCACCTTCTCGCTTTCATGCCATCAACCAGACTGACCACTCATTCAGAACGTTGTTGTTTCGCCATCGAGACAAACGAGAATGATGGTTATCAGCAGAAAGAAACGGCCTAAGGGGGAGTGCTCCATGAGTGCACATACTGTACAGACAAACCGGAATGAGGAGTATGCACAAGGAATCGGTCTCGTCAAATGGGTAGAGCGAGTCGGGAACAAGCTGCCGAATCCATTCATGCTGTTCCTTTATTTGATCGCCGCTTTGATGATTATTACCGCGGTCTTGTCGATTTTTCACGTCACGGCAGTCGATCCGATCAAAAACGAGCAGGTGCAGGTCAAAAATCTGCTCAGCCAGGAAGGCTTGCAATGGCTTTTGCCCAACATCATTAAAAACTTCTCCGGCTTCCTGCCGCTCGGTTCCATTTTGACGCTCATGCTCGGCGTGGGACTTGCGGAGAAGGTCGGCCTGTTGGAAGCCGTTATTCGCAAAATGTCCCTGCGGGTCAGTGCCCGCTACGCCAGCTACCTCGTAGCGTTTATCGCGTTTTTCAGCCACGTTTCCTCTGATGCGGCGTTCGTGATTATGCCGCCGCTGGGCGCGTTGATCTTCCTGGCTGTCGGACGCCATCCGGTGGCAGGGCTGCTCGCCGCGATTGCGGGGGTCGGGTCCGGTTTTTCCGCCAACATTTTGATCGTCACAACAGACGTGCTGCTCTCCGGTATCAGCTCAGAGATTTCCAAGTCAGTGAATCCAGACGTGACAGTGAGTGTGCTCGACAACTGGTTCTTCATGTCCGCTTCTGTCCTGCTGCTTTCGGCGGCGATCGGGTTTATTACCGATAAATTCGTGGAGCCGCGCCTGGGCGTTTACAAAAGCGAAGGCAAATCGGAAAAGAAACTGGAAGATTTGTCCGATACCCAAAAGAAAGGCTTGCGTGCCGCAGGTATCGCAGCGCTTGTGTTCATTGCTGTGATTGCCGTATTGGTCGTGCCTGAAAATGGCCTGTTGCGCGATCCGAAGCAGGGGACAATCGTGCCTTCCCCGTTCATTTCCGGTATTGTCCCTGTCATTTTGCTCTTTTTCTTTACCGTAGCGATTACGTACGGAATCAAGGTTGGGGTTATCAAAAAGCAAAATGACATCCCGGCCTTGCTGACAGACCCGATCAAGGGCATGGCAGGATTCATCATCATGATTTTCCCGCTGTCCCAATTCGTGGCGATGTTCAACTGGAGCAACATGGGCAGCTTCCTGGCGCTGTCGATTACGGATTTGCTGGAACAAATGAACATGAGCGGCGCGCCTGTGTTTATCGGCTTGATGTTCTTGTCTGCGTTTCTGTGTATGTTTATCGCGAGCGGCTCGGCGATCTGGTCCTTGCTTGCGCCCGTGTTCGTGCCGATGTTCATGGCGCTTGGCTTCCACCCGGCATTCGCGCAGGTGGCATTCCGGGTCGCTGACTCGTCGGTCATTCCGTTTGCGATCGTTTCGCCGTTTATCCCGCTCTTCTTGAGCTTTTTGCAGGAGTACAAAAAGGATGCGAAGCTGGGGACGTACTACGCCCTGATTATGCCGTATCCGATCGCCATCTTTGTTTTGTGGACATTGCTCTTGGTCGTCTGGTATTTCGTCGGTCTGCCAATCGGTCCTGGAGTTTATCCGGTGATGAACTGAAGATGACTCGAGAATAAACAGGAGGAAAAAAACATGCTGGATCTGGTTTCGTTACGAAGAGATTTTCATATGCATCCCGAGGTGGGCTTTACGGAGTTTCGCACCGCTTCGAAAGTAGTGGAAATTTTGGCTTCCCTCGGCTACGACGTGATTTACGGCCAGGACGCCATGGATGGCGATGCCCGCAGAGGGCTGCCGTCCGAGGCGGTGCTGGAAGCGGCTTACGAACGGGCGCTGCGCGACGGCGCCAACCCGGCCATCGTGGAAAAAATGCGCGGCGGCTACACCGCTGTCATCGGGGTGAAAAAAGGGAACAAGCCTGGCCCGACTGTCGCGTTCCGCTTTGACATGGACGCGTTGCCTGTGCTGGAGAGCACCGATGCGGACCACTTTCCGCAGGCGAACGGCTTCCGCTCCCGCTACGAAGGAAACATGCACGCCTGCGCCCATGACGGGCATACGACGATTGGCCTTGGCGTAGCGGAGGCGCTTGCGGCAGGGGAGTTTGCCGGGACGCTCAAGCTGATTTTCCAGCCAGCCGAAGAAGGAGTGCGCGGCGCGTATTCGATCGTGCAAAAAGGGCTTCTCGACGACGTGGACTACCTTTTCTGTCACCACCTGGGCGTCAACGTCCCGCTCGGCGAGGTGCACGGCGGCTCTTACGGCTTTTTGGCCACCACGAAAATGCTCGCTCATTTTTACGGCGTGTCCTCCCATGCCGGTGCTTCGCCGGAGCAAGGGAAAAACGCCCTGCTCGGAGCGGCCACCGCTTTGCTCAACATTCATGCGATTCCCCGTTTTAGCACAGGATCGACTCGCGTGAATGTCGGGGTGCTGGAAGGGGGCACTGCGGCAAACATCATTCCGGCCTACGCCAAGATGGTAGTCGAGACGCGCTCTGTTTCCGAGGAAGTCAACGCCGAGGTCGAGCAACGCGTGCGCAACATCATCGCGCACAGCGCAGCGATGCATGAGCTGGACTACAAAATCGAAGTGATCGGGGGAGCGATCCCGATCAACTACGATGTGGAGATGGCAGAGCTGGCTTTGGAAGAAGCGAAGCACGTGGAAGGCTTCTCCTCGTTTAAAATGGGCGAGCACAACTCGATGGGCAGCGAGGACGCGAGCTTCATGATTAAGCGCGTGCAGGAGCGCGGCGGCAAAGGGACGTACATGTCGATCGGGACCGACCTTCCGGCTCCGCACCATCATCCGAAGTTCGATATTCAGGAAGAAATTTTGCCGCGCAGTGTCAAGCTGCTGGAGCGGATTGCCAGACGGCTTCTTGCCTAAAAAGCAACTCTCTGTTGCCAAAGTCGCCTTTTTGCCAACTCCGACATAGAGAGGATGTTTTTACATGCATACCAAACAAATTGCAGACATGATCGAGCAAAAACGGGATTCCTTCATTAAAGTAAGCGACCGCATCTGGGAATTGGCGGAGACGCGCTTCGAAGAGTACCAGTCCGCTGAGCTTTTGGCGCAAACGCTGGAAGCAGAAGGCTTTCAGGTGGAGCGCGGCGTCGGCGGGATCAAAACCGCCTTCATCGGCAGCTTCGGCAGCGGCAGTCCGGTTGTGGCGATCCTGGGCGAGTTCGATGCCCTCTCCGGAATGAGCCAGAAAAAAGGCCAGGCCAAAGAAGAGCCGGAAGTGCCGGGCGCAAACGGACACGGCTGCGGGCACAACCTGCTGGGGACGGCTTCGCTGGCGGCGGCGGTTGCCGTGAAGCAGTACATGGAAGAAAACAACATGAGCGGAACGGTTCGCTACTACGGCTGCCCAGGGGAAGAAGGCGGCTCCGGCAAAGCGTTCATGGCGCGCGCCGGACTGTTTGACGACGTCGATTTTGCCCTCTGCTGGCACCCGATGGGCTACAACAGCATCATGGCAGTCGAGTCGCTGGCCAACTACCAGGTTTACTTCAAGTTCAAAGGCAAAAGCGCCCATGCCGCAGCCAGTCCGCACCTCGGCCGCAGCGCGCTGGATGCAGTCGAGCTGATGAACATCGGGGTCAACTACTTGCGCGAGCACATCATTACCGATGCCCGCGTGCACTACGCGATCACCAATTCCGGCGGCCTGTCGCCAAACGTGGTGCAGGCGTACGCCGAGGTGCTCTACCTCGTGCGCGCGCCGAAGGTCGACCAGGTGCAGGAAATTTACGAGCGCGTCTGCAAAATCGCCAAAGGCGCGGCACTCATGACGGAAACCGAAGTAGAGATCGTCTTCGACAAGGCGTGCTCTAACCTGGTGCAAAACAAGACGCTGGAAGAGGTCATGTACAAAAACTTCCAGGAGCTTGGCGTGCCTGTGCACGACGAAGCAGAGCTGGAACTGGCAAAAGCGATGCGCGCAACGCTGTCTGCGCAGGAAAAAGCGACAGCGGAAAGACAGTCGCCAGACGCGCCGGACCCGGACATGGTGACATGGCTGAACCCGTACACCGGGTCGACGATTCCGCTGAACGGCTCCACGGACGTAGGGGACGTAAGCTGGATCGCGCCGACAGCACAATGTACGACAGCTTGCTTCATCAACGGTTCTACGCTGCATTCCTGGCAATGGGTGTCGCTCGGAGCGACCTCGATGGCGCACAAAGGAATGCTGCACGCCGGGAAGGTCATGGCTGCTACTGCGGTAGATATGCTGCAAAATCCAGAGTTGATCGCAAAGGCAAAAGCCGAGCTGAAAGCCCGCCTCGGCGACAAAACGTACGTGTGCCCGATTCCGGAAGGCGTTATGCCTTCGGTGAAAAAATAACAGGCTTGCATGACAAGACCGACGATGTACCGCTTGAATGCGGGGGTCGTCGGTTTTTTTCGTGGAAACATGGCAAGGAGATAGAAGCGAACCGCACGCATGTAATTCACAAAAAATACAAAATGTTAATGAAATATAAATTTCTATATTTTACATATTCCGACAAACAAAGACAAAAGCGATAAATATAATAAAAGCCGATAAGGAAAAAACTACTAATTGGTTGTTGTTTTCTCCTTATCACCCTTGGCCAAGGTATATAGACAAAGTAAGTTTGGGAGGAAAGGAACTTGGGAAAAAAATTTCTTGGTATTGCTGCAACGCTCGCTTTGCTGACCGCAGCTAATTCTGCTTATGCGGAGACACAAACCGACACACTTCAATATAAAGATTTGCGGGCTGATATCAAACTGGACGTCGATTGGAATCTTTTAGATGAAGATAAGGCAGAAGCCGAAACAGACTTCATTAATCCAAACAATAGTAACTATGTTGCAGTCAGACTGGAAATGTGGAAAGACGACTCTGGAGTTTCTGGCAGCAAGTACGATCGGGATAAAAGCCTTGCTGAATGCCGCTATACATATGCGGGCGCCGAGTATTTCAAAAGTAGACACTCGATTGACAGCTCTGATCGGAAAAAAGAACTTGTCGTTGATACTTTCTCCGATGACTAGAATCCCGTAACATTCAAACAGAAAATAAACCGGTGGAATAGCCGGTTTATTTTCTGTTTGGCTACGACGGCAACTTGTCCCTAAACCATACGCAATGCTGAAAAACTCAGGAGACGGTTATACATGACGTTAAGCTCGATAAAAAATCAGTTTAAAGCCCATCCCGTCACAACCGCTTTGATTATCTTGGGTCTGACCATATCCATCGTACTCATTTCAATAGGCATATCGAGTGTGAGGAATACGCATTTGCTCATCCAGCAACAGGTTCATTACGCACCTCAGAATGCTACGAAAATAGAATTGGAGCTTTCGGACAAACAAGATGTACGAGCTTTGTTCAAGGTTTTTGACGGGATATCGGATCAAACCGGAGTTATTCTGGACCGAGCAAAAATGTTTCACAATGGTCTCATGGCTCCGGTAACGCCTGAATATTGGACAAAACAGGTTGTTCAGAGATTTCCATTAGAAACAGGAAGATATCTGAATGTAACGGATATCATCCATGGAGAAAAAGTAGCCCTGGTTGGCAAAGCGAGAGGGAAAGATGTACGCACCAAGAACGGAAAACCGTACATTTTGCTGGATAACGAAGAATACGAAGTGATCGGAATCATCGGCGTGAAAGGAAAAACGACAAAAGCGATTGATTACAAAATTGTTATTCCGGCCACGTCGCTTTCCTCAACGCTTTTGAGCAAATTGCAAAGCGCGAAAACGATTCCTTTCTTGATCCACAATAGTTATACAGATACATACGCAGACGAAAAACAGATTAAACAAAATGCCAAGCGTCTATTTCCGGAAGCGACATGTACAGCCTCCCCGTACGGAGAAACAGAGGGGATTGTTGCGCCCAACAGGGGAAGCGAAATCTACATATCCATAATGGTTTACGCGCTGGCAATCATCAACGCGATTAACCTTACAGCCTTTTGGATTCAAGAAAGAAAGTACGAAATCGGTATCAGGAAAGCTTTTGGCTACAGCAATGCGGATATCGTCTCCATGCTTTTTTGGGAGATGTGCGTCATCAACCTGATAGCGGTAGTCATAGGTTTTTCTATTCAATGGATGATAAGAAGCTTGCTTTCCAAATGGCTTGATTATCCGGTTGAGATTACCTCCACCACTATCTTTGCCGCGATTTTGTTCGTTTTTGCAACGGCTTTTGTCACTACTGCCATCCCTTCGAGCAAGGCGCTAAAAATACAGCCAGTTGAGGCTATCAGGGGATAAGGAGAAGAGAAATGGAGCACCTTTCCATCGCGATTTCATCCATGCGGAAAAGAAAGCTGTCTGTTTTTCTGATGATGGCGCAGCTTGTGCTTTCCTTTTGGGTGATGAATCATGCGTTTATTTCCATGGATGTCGTGCATTATCAAGAGAAAAAGCTATTTGCGGTAACGCAGATGGATAAAGATACAACGTTGCGGTTGTCTTTTGCGGATGTGGAAGACACAGAATGGTTTGCCGAACGATTTGGTCAATTGGAGAATTTTATCAAACAAACGCCCGGAGTGCAGAGGTACGGCTCCTTTGATACGACCTCCATCACACCGGAAAATTTGCCGAATCAACGCGCTTTTCTTGAACAAAACAAAAAACAGTATGCCGGAACAAGGTTGGAGAATGCGATTGAAAATAACAAGATCGTTTTTTTAGATAAAGGCATCTATTCATATGCAAAATTCAAGATCATCAACGGAAGGCCACTGGGTGAAGCGGATTTCACCAAAAAGGACGGTGACGTTATCCCGGTTTTGATCGGATATAACTACCGGGATGTCATCAATCTTGGTGATCGGTTTGAGACCATCATCCATGAAAAGAAAATAGTGTACGAAGTTGTTGGAGTTCTTGAGCAGAGGAGTGAATGGTTATCTGGAAATGATTACATTGCTGATCCGGTTGATAACCTGGACAACTTTTTTCTTGCTCCTTTTTTTCCGATTGTCAGGGAAAGCGAGCCGATGGACGTAGCGGTGAGGATGCATAACACCTTCATCCAACTGGATTCCGCAGAAAAGTTCAATCAAGTCGCAGCGGCCATTTCAGAAAAGGGGAGAGAATTAGGCATAAATCCAACGCTGACAACAGTTGGCGACGAGTTGCATGCTTACAGGGAAAACAGGAAGCAAGTCAGCAATTTCTCCCTGTTCATGGGGATGTTCTTTTTAGTGATCTCGATTATTGGAATCGTTTCGGTGACGCTGTCGTCGATTCATGCCCGAAAGCATGAACTGGGAGTCAGGATGGTGGCAGGTGCAACCAAAAGGGATATTTCCGTAATCATTCTCATGGAACTTGTATGGATCGTAACGGTTTCAGCAGTTTCCGGGGTTGTGCTGAATTACGTGATGGAAGCTTTCGAAGATTCATCGGTAGCGAATATAAAGCTGGAGATGTTTGCCTTCCCTTTATACGGTAAAGTCATGCTTGTATCCATCCTGGTTGTTCTTGCTTCCGTGTTCATCCCGTTGCTTCGGATCAAAAAACTCCAACTTCGCGAGTTAGTAGGGGGGAGAGACTGAATGGCATTCATTGAGCTTGATAATGTTTCGAAAGTATTCGGGCAAGCAGAGTATGCAACCGTAGCCTTAAAACAAGTAACTTTTCGCATGGAGAAAGGCGAATTTGTCTCGATCATGGGTCCGTCTGGCTCAGGCAAATCGACCCTGTTGAACATTATGGGTTGCATGGATGTACCGACTGAAGGAGAATACAGGCTAAAAGGCACTTTGATTCAAAAATTGAGCGATAGAGAATTAAGCCAGATCAGAAACAAAACGATCAGCTTTGTCTTTCAAAACTTCGCCTTAATGCACAATTTCAGCGTCTATGAAAATGTGGCACTGCCCTTGTTTAAACGAAAAATGAGCCTCAAGGAAAAGAAGGAAAAAGTAGACTATTATTTGCACAAACTCGGGATTGCCGACTTGAGCAATAAAAATGTTTCCAAGCTGTCGGGAGGCCAAAAACAAAGAGTTGCCATTGCACGTGCCATGACTGCTGAAACAGAGCTGATCCTGGCTGATGAACCAACAGGTGCGTTGGATCAGAAAAACGGGGCGCAGTTAATGGAGCTTCTTTGTCAAATGAATGAAGAAGGCAAAAGTATTGTGGTCATTACCCATGATGAAAAAATCGCCGGATATACAAAACGAATCATCCGCATTGTAGATGGCGTCATTACAGAAGACCGAAAGATGGAGAGGTAACGGTATGCAAATGAAATGGAGGATCGTTTTCATTGCCGTCTTTATCGCTTTGGCGGGGGGAATCAGCTACTACTCCTTTTTTTATCAAGAACATTTTATGCGGACAGCAGAAGGTGTCTTTTTGTCCGATGAATACGAGGAAAAATATAAACAGGTGGTTAGAGAAATTACCGTTAACAAGACCAGATTCGATACGCTGCTTATCGAACATGAGATTAACTTGGATGGTGGAAGCCTCACTTTTGAACTGTTCGATCCAAACAACAGATTGGTTCAGTCTGGAGAGGTGACCAAAGACCAGATTTATGCTGAAAAACTCGAGGTGACACCTATAAAGGGAAAATGGCGGGTGCAATATCATACGAACAAGGATACAAATGGAAAATATATGCTATCATTGGAAAGTGTAGAGTAGGTTTTTCAGAACAAGCGTGTACAAACACGGACACAGGAGGGACAACATGTACTGGGAGAGTCTGCCCGGATGGTTTTGGGCGATCTATTACCTATTTTTCCTCATCACAGCAGGGACAGCCGCCTTCTGCCTCGCACGCAAGAAAAACAGGCGGATGTCCGTTGCCGCGATGCTCCTGGCGCTGTTGCTTCCGGTCGTCAGTCTGTGGAAAAGCATCGCCCGGGCAGAAGGAATGGACGAGTTCGAGCATTTTGTCATGGAGCTGCTGCAAGGCTCTCTCTGGGCTGTTTTCGTACTCGCTGGTTACGTGTTTTTGGTCGCATGGTGGGCCATGTTCTTGCGTAACAAAAAGTCCAGTGTGCAGTGACAGGCACGAGCGAGCTGTCCGAATGCCATATGCGAGGACAGCGGGGACGATCGCGAAAAAGAGAAGGTGCTCGACCGACGGCCTTCAGGTAGCGAACCGAACAAGCCGCGCGCTGGGGACTGCGCGTGATGTAAAAAGAACGCCTGCGCAGCTTCAGCCGATGAGTGCGCAGGCGTTAGACAATGGCCGGGACGGCAGCAGGCTTGGCACGGGAGCGCAGCCTGCTGCTGTCAGCGGCGAGGCGAGGCAGGACAGGATGCGCCCCGCCCGCCCGGCTCTGAAAATATCCAGCGATTTGCCGCCGTCCAGTATGGCGGCTTTTTTGGCGTGACTGCTTTTTGCCGCGCGTCCGGCTTCTACTGCACCTGTGCTTCCGTCCCGCGATTGACGAACGACAAAAGCTTGTTCCCCGCATGAATGGCAGCCTGAATGATGTAGCCAGTCGTAAACGACAGCACGATCGTCCCGTAATAAATCGGCCCGTCGAGCAAAAAGCTCAAGGTGAGAAACAGGCAGGCAAGCGAGATCTCTGTCCGGCGAAACGTCCATTTCATCCGCTTGGAGATTACGAGCACGAAAGCTTCCTGCGGTGCTGTGCACACCTGCGTGCACACGTACAGTCCGATGCCGCTGCCGATGCACAAGTTGCCAAGCGCCATGGTCAAGAGCGGCGGCAGCGAGCGGATGCCGGCCATCAGGGCGTCAATCGAGCCGATCAGGTCGACAAAGACAGAGATCAGCACCATCACGGCAACGGCGCCCATCGTAATGTAGCTGCGATCCATGAAAAAGACGATGCAGACAAAGGCGAAGTTGATCGCGAACATCCAGAAGCCGATGGATACGCCGAAGTTTTGAAACAAGGCAATAAACAGAGAGTCATAAGGGCTGAGGCCAAACGAGGTAATCGTCGTCATCATGTTGATGCCGAGCGCAAGAATCAGCAGACCTGTGACAAACAGGACGTATTCGAATTTGAAGCGAAACACGAACAGCACGACTCCTTTCATCTACCATTGGCAACAGGATAATGTGTGGAACGCTTTTCAGAGCAAGAAAAAAATGTGCCGGACATGCCTTCCAGTCTTTTTGCTTTCGCACTGCATGTTTTTCAACTGGAGAAAAGGACGCGTTTCCCGTTACTATGGAAGAGAGAATCACGGATTCGAAAAAACAGAGGGGTAATCAGGCTTGGCTAACATTCGAGAAATTGCGAGACTGGCGGGGGTATCCGTCTCCACCGTGTCGCGTGTATTAAATAACCATCCGTATGTCAGCGAACAAAAACGAGCAGAAATCATGCGGATCATCAAGGAGCGAAACTACGTGCAGAACAGCAACGCCGTCCACCTGTCGACCGGAAAAACAATGGTGGTCGGCGTGACGCTTCCGCTCGTCAACAATCAATATTACAGCTCGATCATCGAAGGGATCGCCGCCGAAGCAGCCCGGCACCAGTACAACCTGATGGTGTGCCAGACCAATAACAGTTCCGAGCAGGAGCAGAGCATTTTGCGCCTGCTGAAAAACAAGAAAATGGACGGCCTCATCATGTGCTCCCGGGCCAATGGCTGCGAAACGATTGACGAGTACGCCCAATACGGCCCGATCATCACCTGCGAGGCAAACGAGACAGCTTTCGTATCGAGCGTTCATATCGACCATTATCAGACCTTTCGGATCGGGATGGAGTATTTGCTCGGCAAAGGACACCGGAAAATCGGCTATTGCATAGGCAGAAAAAACAGCTTCAACAGCCAGCACCGCAAACGGGCCTACCATGACATGCTTCGATCGGCAGACGTAACGCCCGCACCTGACTGGGCTTTTGAAAACTGTCTGACCGTGCAGGACGGCAAAGACATCGCTCACCGCATCTGGCAAATGAAGGAGCGGCCTTCTGCATTGATCGTCTCCTGCAATCACATCGCGGCGGGGATCGTCAAGGAAGCGGGCAGACTGGGACTGCGCGTCCCCGAAGACCTGGCGATTGTCGGCTGTGACGATCAGCCGGTCGGCGAGCTGCTGGAGATCACCACAGTATCAAGCCCGAGCAGCTTGATGGGGAAATACGCCTTTGAAATGCTGTACGACAGAATTCTCCACCAGCACAAAGAAAAAGAAGAGAAGGAGCTGCCCCCGCTTCTGGTAGAGAGGGGGACGACGTGACGTCTGGCGGGACAGGCATCCCGCCGAAACAAGATTTACACAAATTTGCAGATCATTCACACGCCATCCACTCCTGCTTTATATCCGTTTGCTAGAGTGTAGATGACAGGGTAAACGGACAGGAGGCGGAGGATGGATGGAAGTACGGATTGAATGTGCCAAAAAAGAGGATTTTGCCGAGATGATTACGCTGGCCGACCTGACGTTGCCGGATCGCATGAACCTGCACGAGCTGAAAAAATATATGGAGCTGTTTCCCGAGCTGATTTTCAAGGCGACAATCCATGACCAGCTCATCGGCTTCAGTTGTGCGGGCATCGACATGTACCAGACGACGGGCTGGCTGTTGTTCAGCAACGTCCGTAAAGAATACCAGGGACAAGGCATTGGCAAGCGGCTGATCGAAGCGAGGCTGCAAGCTCTGCGCCGTTTTCCTTCGCTGCGCACCGTGCTGGTCACCGTGAGCGAGACGAACCAGTCCTCTCTTCGCGCGCTTTCGGCACACGGCTTTCGGCTGGCTCACGCCGAACAGGACTATTACGGCCCTGGCAAGCATCGGCATGTACTGGAGCTGCCTGTCTGGCCCGTTGCCTGCTCTCCGACAGAGAGTCCGGGCTGGAAAGAGGACGTCAGTGTATAAGTGATTTTTCAGAATACAAAAAGTCGATCATGCGGGTGATGGACAAGCAGGCAGGAAAAGCCGGGCGCAAATGGAAGGAGATAGAACGAAGTGAAACGACGTTTGTGCATCATCGCCTGTGGCGCGAAAAAAATATGGGATGTACACCCGGAGGCGGGAGCGACAGAGGCGCAGTACGTTTATCAAAGCGCGTTTCATAAAGCGAGCCAGGCGTATGCCCGGACGTTTTTTTTCGAGTGGGCGATTTTGTCTGCCAAGCACGGCTTTTTGCTGCCGCATGATACGGTGCCGGAAAACTACGATGTGGCTTTTGGCACGAAAAACCCGGAGATCATCGCGCTCGACGGCCTGATGCGACAAGCGCGGGACAAGCAGCTCGACGGGGTGGAGGAAGTGGTCATGCTGGGCGGAAAGAAGTTCAGGAAGATCATTCACGCCGTGTTTGGCGCAGACAAAAGCAGCTTTCCGCTCGCGGATTGCCAAGGCATCGGCTTTATGCTGCAAAAGCTGAACCAGGCTGTGGCGAACAGACAGGAAATCGGAAAGGGATGAGAGGATGGACGGACTCCAGCAGTATTTGTACAAAATCAGGCTTGTTCCGCGGCTGCTCGACCCGGCGAACTGGACGGACAAAGAGCACGAGATCGTCGGAGAGCATTTTCGCTATTTGCAAAAGCTGCTCGCAGACAACAGGCTGATCCTCGCGGGCCGCACGCAAAACATGGACGAGACGACGTTTGGCATTGCGATTTTTCTCGCGGAATCAGAGGAAGCGGCCAGACGCGTCATGGAAAACGATCCGGCTGTCCGGCAAAACGTGATGACAGCCGAGCTGTACCCGTACCGCGTCGCCTTGTACAACAGCGAGTGGGAATAGAAGTGAACATAGACGAAGAGCCTGTGCGCGAAAAACGCATCAGGCTCTTTTTGTACAGGGAAGACTCTAGTTCGAATAAGGGCAACAACGCTGCGCCAACGGCTTGGCGCAGCCCAGTTTTTTTGCTGCGCCGATGTTCGTTACTGCCCGATGATGATCCGCTCTTTCGGGTGGTGGTAGCGCACGATCCGGTCGTCGCGCTTGAGGAACAAGAGCAGGTTGATAATCCCGACACGCCCGATCATCATGGTGATAATCAGGATGAGCTTGCCGGGCGTTCCCAGATGTGCAGTAACTCCGGTAGACAATCCGGTCGTACCAAAAGCGGAGCATACTTCAAACAAAATGTGCTGGAACGGCAAATCCTCCAGCCAGACGAGCAAGATGACAGCCATGAACACGAGGACGATCGCGATGAAAAAGACGACGAACGAGCGCATGATGTCTTCGTCCACCAGCTCCCGGCCGAATACTTTCACGTCTTTGTAGCCGCGCATGTTGGCAAACACAGTCGCGATCAGGACAAAAAACGTCGTCGTCCGAATCCCCCCGCCCACGCTGCTTGGCGATGCGCCAATAAACATCATCGCAGACAGCATGAACAGCGTAGGGGTGGAAAACAGGCTGATGTCCATAGTGGACAAGCCGCAGCTCCGCGAAGAAACGGAGTGGAACAACGAGTAGAACAGCGATTCGTGCCACGTTTTATCGAGCAGAAAATGCTGGCGCTCGAAAACGTAAATGAGTACAGCCCCGGCCACCACCAAGGAAAAGAACGTGAGCGTCGTAATCTTGGTAAACAGCGAAAAGGTAAAGCGCGCCTTGGCCCGGCGATAGGAGAAGTACGTGCGCAGCTCGACGAGTACGGGAAAGCCGATCGCCCCGCAAATAATCAGCAGCATGACGGTCAGTTGAAACACGTAGTCGTGCGTGTAGTCCAGCATGGAATTGCCGTGCAGGTCGAAGCCCGCGTTCGTAAAGGCGCTGACCGAGGCAAAGTAGCCGTGATAAAATGCTTCGTACCAATCGGTGTAATAGCCCGCAATCAAGAAGTGCGCGCCCAGCAGCACGGTTCCGATCAGCTCGATGATGAGCGCCATGACGAGAATGTTGCGCATCAGGTTGACCAGTCCGGACAACGTGGAGCGATTATGGTCGGTCGCAATCCAGATGCGCTGCTCCAGGCCGATCTGTTTGCCCATCAGCATCCAAATAAATGTCCCGAGCGTCATGATTCCGATTCCGCCCACCTGAAAGAGCAGCGTCAAAAACAAAATGCCCCACTGGTTGAACACTTCGTGAATCGTAATCACGGTCAGCCCGGTGACGCTGATCGCACTCGCTGCGGTAAAGAGGGCGTCGATGAACGAAAGCGACACGCCCTGGTTATGAAATAACGGCAGCCACAAGATAACCCCAGAGACCAGAATCAGCGTAACGTAGGAAAACACAATAATTTGAACGGAAGTCAAGCGACGTTTTTGATTCGAAGATAACAAAATGAATGGCCTCCCGAATAAACTTCATGAAGGTAATCATACCAAAAAAAGTTAGAGAGCAAAAATGCTTTGTATCTTTTACGGGAGGCAAAGGATCTGGAATCGATTCGCGTCCATGCGTGCAGCAAAAAATAATTTGTTGACAATTCCGGCAAATCAGTGATAGAGTTCAGAATGTATTATTTGGAAAACGAAAATTTTACGGAAAGGTGGGTCTGTCATGAAAAGCAGTGTAATGAACAAAATGCACAACTGCATACATGACGTAACCCCTCCTTTGATGCACGCAGTGTAGTTTTTCCCAACTCCATCAAACGGCGCAGGTTACGGTTTTTGTAGCCTGCGCTTTTTTATTTGATTCTTTTGATTCAGATAAAAAGGCATGTTGCCCCAGCGGCGATATGCCTTTTTTCGCCTCCAAAAAGAGGACGCCCGGTTGAGACGAGAGGAGAGAGCGGCAGATGTTTTCGGTTTTAACAAAGCTGGACTGGTTTTTCAAGGAGCATTGGAAGCGTTACACGGCAGCGATTCTGCTGCTGATCCTGGGTGGCATCATGGAAGTGATCCCGCCGAAAATCATCGGGGTGGCCATCGACGAAATGCAGGTGGGGACATTGACGGGCGAGCGGCTTTGGCACATTTTGCTGTTTTACGTGGGGCTTGCTGTCGCGACGTATTTCGTCAACTTCGTCTGGATTTACAAGCTGTTCGGGGGAGCTTTTCTGGCGGAGCGGACGCTTCGTTCCAAGCTGATGACGCACTTTTTGCGCATGACGCCGACTTTTTATCAGCGCAATCGCACCGGGGACTTGATGGCCCGGGCAACGAACGACCTGAAGGCTGTTTCGATGACGACAGGCTTCGGCATCCTCACATTGGTCGACTCGGCCAGCTTCACAGGCGTCATCATTTTGACGATGGGCTTTTTTATCAGTTGGAAGCTGACGCTGGCGGCGATTCTTCCGTTGCCATTCATGGCGTATGCGATCAACCAGTACGGCAAAAAAATTCACGAGCGCTTTTCCCGCGCGCAGGATTCGTTTGGCGAGCTGAACGACCGCGTGCTGGAATCCGTGGCAGGCGTCAGGGTGATTCGCGCCTACGTCCAGGAGACGGCGGACCAGAAGCGGTTTGCGGACAAAACAGGTGAGGTGTACCAAAAAAATATCGAAGTAGCCAAGGTCGACTCGCTGATTGAACCGACCGTGAAAATTTTGGTGGGCATCAGCTACATGATCGGGCTGATCTACGGCGGCTATCTGGTGTTCCGGCAGGAGCTGACGCTGGGGGAGCTGGTGTCGTTCAACGTCTACCTGGGGATGCTGATTTGGCCGATGTTCGCCATTGGGGAGCTGATTAACGTCTTGCAGCGGGGAAGCGCCTCGCTCGATCGCGTCAACGAGACACTGGCGTACGAAGCGGACGTGACCAATCGCGAGCGTCCGGCGCAGCTTGCGGTTCCAGAGACGATTCGCTTCGAGCGGGTGAGCTTTCGCTATCCGGGGACTGCCCAGGATCAGTTGCAGGACGTTTCTTTTACTTTGCACCGCTCGCAAACACTTGGCATCGTCGGGCGAACCGGCAGCGGCAAGTCGACCCTGCTTAGGCAGTTGCTGCGGGAGTTTCCGCTCGGGAGAGGTACGATTACCATCAACGGGGTCCCGCTGGATGAGATCGAGCTGGACAACATCAAAAGCTGGATCGGCTACGTGCCGCAAGAGCAGATTTTGTTCTCCAGGACCGTTCGGGAAAACGTTTTGTTCGGCAGAAAGGACGGCAGCGAGGAACAGTTGCAAAACGCGCTTAGGCTGGCGGCGTTCGCGAAAGACGTGCAGTTTTTGCCGGAGGGACTCGATACGCTGGTCGGGGAAAAAGGCGTGGCGCTGTCAGGCGGGCAAAAGCAGCGGGTGTCGATTGCCCGGGCGTTGATGATCGACCCGGAAATCCTGATTCTCGACGATGCGATGTCAGCCGTTGACGGCAAGACAGAAGCGGAAATGATCGCCAACATCCGCCGGGAGCGGGCAGGCAAAACGACGCTGATTGCGACTCACCGCCTGTCTGCTGTCGCCCATGCCGACTGGATTCTCGTCATGGACGAAGGCAAGGTGGTCGAGGAGGGAACGCATGAACAGCTCCTGTTGCGCGGCGGCTGGTACAAGGAACAGTTTGAAAAGCAGCAAATAGAAGCACAGTTGACAGAAGGCGGGTGAATGGATGAGTACGGGAAAAAGGCTGTTTCAGTATGCATGGTTATTTAAAAAGACGATCGTGCTCGCTCTCTTGATGCTGTCCGTTGCTGTAGGCGCGGAGCTGACAGGGCCGTTTTTGGCGAAAAAAATGATCGACACGCACATACTCGGCATTGAATTTCCGTGGTACGAGACCGGGCAACGGGCAGATTCCGTCTTGTACCGGGGGAAGTGGTACACGCGGGAGGATCACTTGGCGGCAGGCGAGAGCAAAGGCCAGGAAGTGCGAATTTTGCAGGTCGGACGCGACTATTACTTCATCGACCAGCCGCTTGCTTTTGACGGGCAGCGAACGGTCGCCGACGGAAAGCTGACGATTGAAAGCGGCTCCCGGCAGGCGGTCTATCCGGCCGTCCCGCTCAGCAATCAGGAGCTGTTCGCATTTTTTGGCCCGGAGACGAGCGGCTTGCTCGTCCTGGCAGCCGCTTATCTCGGTTTGCTGGTGGCAGCCGGACTTTTTCATTACGGTCAAAAGTATTTGCTGCAAAAATCGGCCAATCTGGTGATTCGCAAGCTGCGCATGGACGTGTTCGCCCATATTCAGCGGCTGCCGATTACGTATTTTGACAACCTGCCTGCGGGGAAAGTCGTCGCCCGCGTGACGAACGACACCGAGGCGATTCGCGAGCTGTTTGCTAATGTGCTCGCGTCCTTTTTCACCAGCGGGATTTACTTGATCGGGATTTTCATTGCGCTGTTTGTGCTCGATGTCCGCTTGGCGCTCGTCTGTCTGGCGATTTTGCCGATCATGGCGGTCTGGATCGTCTATTACCGCAAACGCGCCTCTGCCTTCAACCACGTCATTCGCGCGCGCATCAGCGACATTAACGGAATGATTAACGAATCAATCCAGGGAATGCCGATCATCCAGGCGTTTCGCAGGGAAAAAGAGACGATGCGGGAATTTGGCGAACTGAACGAAGAGCTGTTCACCTACCAAAACAAAATGTTGCGGCTCAACGCCACCGCTTCCTTCAATCTGGTGCAGCTCGTGCGCAACGCGGCGTTTGTGTTGTTCATCTGGTATTTCGGCGGCGCCTCTCTCGGGGTGGGCACGCTGTTTTCGCTCGGTGTCCTGTACGCGTTTGTCGATTACCTCAATCGCCTGTTTCAGCCGATTACGCAAATTGTGAATCAACTGGCAAACCTGGAGCAGTCGCTGGTGGCCGCGCACCGCGTGTTCGAGCTGCTCGACGAGGAAGGGATCGAGGTCGATTCGGGCAAAATTCCGCGCTATCAGGGCAGCGTCCGGTTTCACGACGTTTCTTTTGCCTATCAGGACGACCAGTACGTGCTGAAAAACATTTCGTTCGAGGCGTGGCCGGGAGAAACGGTAGCACTGGTCGGGCACACCGGCTCGGGGAAAAGCTCGATCATCAACCTGCTGTTCCGCTTTTACGACGTCAGCAGCGGGACGATCACCATTGACGGGCAGAACGTCATGGATGTGCCCAAGCAGCACATTCGCCAGCATATGGCGATCGTGTTGCAGGACCCGTTTTTGTTCACCGGGACGATCCGTTCCAATGTGAGTCTGGACGATCCGGCGATTTCCGCGGAAAAAGTGGAGAAGGCGCTTTGCGACGTCGGGGCAGATCAGCTTCTGCGCACTTTGCCGCGCGGCTTCGACGAGCCTGTCATCGAGAAGGGCAGCACGCTCTCGCTCGGACAGCGCCAGTTGATTTCGTTTGCGCGGGCGCTGGCGTTGGACCCGGCGATTCTCGTCCTGGACGAAGCGACAGCCAACATTGATACCGAGACGGAAGGAATCATCCAAAACGCGCTGGAAGTGCTGAAAAAAGGCAGAACGACATTCATCATCGCCCACCGGCTGTCGACGATCAAAAATGCCGATCAGATTCTGGTGCTGGATCGGGGCAGAATTGTCGAGCGAGGTAGGCACGAGGAGCTGATGGAGAAGCGCGGCAAGTATTATCAAATGTATCAGTTGCAGCACGGACAAAAGGAAACGCAGACGCTGGTTGGCGATGCTTTGCAACTGGACGGTTCGCCAGCCTGAGCAAAGAAAAAAAGCTGCCTTGCCTAAAATGCGTCCCCCACTGTGTCTAGCATGAGGGGGCGCTTCAACGGCAAAGGCAGCTTTTTTGGTTAAGATCGTGCCTGTTGCAAGTCGCTGCTACAAAATGAAGAAGTAGATGACAGCAGCAAGCGCGATGCGGTACAGGGCAAACGGCACGAGTTTGATCCGGTTAATCAGCTTCAGGAAGAAGCGGATTGCCAGCAAGGCAAACAAAAAGGCGCTGATAAAGCCGACGATGAAAAACGGCAAGGAATCGGCGGTGATGTACTGCCAATGCTTCAACAGCGACAAAAAGCTGGCGCCCGCCATGACGGGAACCGCCATGATAAACGTAAAGTCCGATGCCGCTCGGTGGCTGAGTCCCAGCAGCACGCCGCCGGAAATCGTCGAACCGGAGCGGGAAAACCCAGGCCACAAGGCGATGCATTGAAACAGCCCGATCAAAAGTGCCTGCTTGTACGTCATCTGGTCAACGGTTGTGACCTTCGGGCGGCCCGGTCGGAACCAGTCGGCGGCGATCATCAGGAGCGCCCCGGCGACAAGCCCGATCAGCACCGTATGGATGGAGAACAGGTACTCGTCAATGTAGTCTTCAAAAATCAAGCCGAGCACAGCGGCAGGCAAAAGCCCGACGATCACTTGCGAGAGGCGCAGCTTGTGGCCGGGGCCGTTGCCGTCCGGCGACATTTTTTTCAAGCCCAGCAAACTCAAAAAACGGTCTTTGAACACGATCACGGCAGCGAGGATTGAGCCGAGCTGAATGACGACCTTGAACGTGTTGGCTACTTCAGAAGAAAACAGCTCTTTTGAATGCAGCAAAGTATCGTCGACGATAATCATGTGCCCGGTCGAAGAGACGGGCGCAAATTCAGTCAGACCTTCTACAAGACCGAGCACGAAGGCCACGAAAATGTTCCACAAATCCATATGTACTCACCTTTCCGATTGCGTGCTGTATGTTTTTATTTTGGTGCGTTGCGTAATTGCTCGAAAAGCCCGTGAGTCGATCGGAATCGTCCCCATGCGATCTTGGCATGCATTCACGGCAACAAGCGTTCTTCTATAAACGAACTATCCTTACTTTGCCAATAGTTTACGAGCTATGTCAATAGCAATATTGTTTGCGGATTTCGTTTTCGCCAGGTTTGTTACCGCTTTGATACCAATCGGGACAGACTACTCTTTTCGCCTGCCGAGCGGTATGATAGAACAAACAGCTTTTTCACCAACAGGAGGTTCGAGCATGCCACATCTCATCGTTCGCGGCATACAGGCCGAGCAAATGGCAACCATCAGCGAGCCGCTGACAGAGGAGCTTGCCGCTTTGTGCCAGTGCGGGACAGACAATTTCACTATCGAATGCTTGCAGACGACAGGCGTTTTTGGCGGAAAGGTAGTAGAGTCGTTTCCGTTTATCGAGGTCGGCTGGTTTGAGCGAGGCCAGGAAACACGCGACCAGTTTGCCAAGATCGTGACCAAACACGTCCTCTCGCTCGGCATACCGGAAGTAGAGATGGCTTTTGTCGCCTATCAAAAAGAAAGCTATTATGCCAACGGCGAGCATTTCTAACAAAGAGACGACAACCGCTGTCGATTTCCCGGGAAAAGAAAAGACGATTCGACAGCATCAAGCTTCGCATCATGAAAAGGAATGCGCATAAAAAGGGTGTTCCATCCGCAGGCACGAGACGGATGGGGCCCTTTTTTTTGTACAGATAAAGATTTATAAGATTCTTCTCCAGTATAAGGGCAACTAAGGCTGAGCCAAAGGCTTGGCGCAGCCAAGTTTTCTCCTTACAGGGCGCTGGAAAATACATGTCACAAACACGAGTGGCCGATTGTTATTCATAGTGAAGGGAGGGCCGGAAGGTGGAAAAAGCGGAAATAGAATTGCTGCTTCAGGACATAAAGGAGCCGATCAAGGCAAAATCACGGTAGAAGTGGGGATGGCAGAAGTTGGCGTCAAGGTTGGGTCCAATGCGGACGGTGTGGAAAAAGTGCTGCTCGGCAGCAACGAAGCGGTGCTCATGACGTATAAAAAGGAAAACAAACCCGATTTTTACTGGAATGTCTGGGTGAAAAACGGAAGCGACCTGGAGTACAGCGTTCGCGCGCAGGGAGAGACTGTTTCCAAGCAAGAACTAATTAAGATCGCCAAACAATTGAACGAAGCGAAGTAACGAGCAGCACGCATTCACGCGGGATGCACAGTTTTAGGAGAATGGCAAAAAGCCCAACAAAGAGCGCAAGGCTACTTTGTCGGGCTTTCCGCATGTCTGATCGGAGCTTTTTTCGCGACCAACTGCTGCAATGTCTTCCAGTTAATCATGACGATTCCGGCGATAATCGCGATGCCGCCTGCGAGCGAAGACAGGTAGAGCGGCTCCTGGTACAAAGCGACCCCGAGCGCGAGCGCAATCAGCGGCGAAATATACAGCCATGTAGAAGGAAAGACGGGATTCGTTTTCGCCACCAGCCAGTAAAAGATGGTGTGCCCCATCATCGAGCCGACGAAAATCAAGTAAAGCAGCGAGAGGACGGCCTGGGGTGACAGCAGAAACTCCATGTGCACCTGCTCGGTAAAAGCGGAGGCGATGAGCAGCAGGATGCCGCCGTACATCATCTGCGCAGCGTTTAACGTGATCGGCGACACGTCCTTGAACTGTTGGGAAACGCGGCGGGAATAGACGGCGCCCGCGGAATAAAACACTTGGCCGAACAGGACCGCAATACAGCCAGCGACCCAGAGCATGCTGAACGAAAAGGTCAGCCCAGGCAAAAGCAGCAGAATGACCCCGCCAAATCCGATAAGGCAGCCTGCCCAGGAGCTTGCGGACAGCTTTTGCCGCGACAGCCCTGTTTGCAGCAGCATGACCATCAGCGGAGCGGTAGCCGACAGGACCGCCGCGATGCCCGAGCTTAGATGCTGCTCTGCCCAATACAAGGTGGCAAACACGCCAAACGTCAGGCATATGCCAGTGAAAACCATCTCTTTGCGGAGCAGGATGGAGAGGGGCGCTTGCTTTTTCCAGGCCATGACCGCAAACAAGATCAGGCCAGCAAGAAAAAAGCGAATCCCCGCCGAGAAAAAGGGCGGCGCTCCCGCGTCGATCCCGACTTTAATGGCTAAAAATGTCGTCCCGAAGATCAGGCACATCGCGATATAATTGGCAAATACCATGGTGATTCCTCCTTTTCCCCATCTTACAGGGAGAGGAACAGAACAGATGAACGCGAATAGAACAGATACAGAGGCTGTCAGCTACGATGGAAGAGGAAGGGGAGGGCCAGCATGAAAAGACAAGGGTTGTCCGGCGTTCATGCCGATAAGCTGTTTGAGCAGGTCTACGACTATTTGCTGGAAGGCATCAGGCGCGGGGACTGGAAAACGCATGACAAGCTCCCGTCCGTCCGGGCGCTGGCGCTGGAGCTGAATGTGCATCGCCTGACCGTGTTCAAGGCGTACCAACTGCTCAAGCAAAACGGATACGTGTACGTCAAGGATAAATCGGGCTATTTCGTTCAGCCGAGCGGGCTATTGCCGGAAAGCTCATGGAACGACCCGATTGTGTCTGCTTACGTGCAAAAAAGCCACCTGTCGGAAATTCACCAGGTGCAGGCGACCTACCAGTTTTCCAAGGCGCTGATCGACCCGAACCTGTTGCCGAATCTGTATTTTTCGGAATACGTGAAGAGAGTGTTTGACCTGTATCCGAAAGTGCTGGGCACGTACTCGACCACGCAGGGAGATCAGGAGCTGCGCGAGGCTTTGTGCCGCTACTATACGGAGCGGTTTCGCTTTTATTTGACCCCTGACGAGCTGATGGTCACGTCCGGCTCGCAGGAAGCGATCGACCTGGTTGCCCGCGTTCTCGTCAAGCCGCGAGACGTGGTCTTGCTGGAGCGGCCCACCTACAGCCCGGCTATTGATGTTTTTCTCAGACAAGGCGCGAAAATTGTCCCGGTCGAGATTCGGCAGCACGGCTATGATCTGGAGCAGGTGGAGCGGCTCATGCAGACGCACAAGCCGCGGCTGTTTTATCTCAACCCGACGTTTCACAATCCGACGGGCTTCACGGTTCCGCGCGAACAGCGCAAGCGGCTGGTGGAGCTGGCGGAAAAATACCAGTGCCTGCTGATTGAGGACGATCCGTGCCGCGATCTGTACTTTGCCCAAGAGCCGCCCTTGCCGTTTTTTGCCTATGACACGTCCGGGTACGTCATCTACTTGCGCAGCTTCAGCAAATACGTGGCTCCCGGCCTCGGCATCGGAACGATCGCCTGCCGCCCTTCGCTCATGGCGTACCTGCTCAGCGCGAAGGCATTGTCCGACAGCGGAACGCCGTTATTGAACCAAAAAATCTTTTTGCACTATTTCTTTTCCGAACGGATGCAGCAGCATTTGCAAAAGCTGCGCACGGCGCTCGCCATTCGCCGGGACATCATGGAGGAGGAACTGGCTGCGACGGACTGGGAATGGAGCCGCCCGACTGGCGGATTCAACCTGTGGATCAAGCTGCCGGACTCGACCCCGATGGAAAAGCTGCTGGGCACGTGCGTGGAGCAATCGATTACGTTTGTGCCCGGTACGATTTGCGATCCGCAACGAGAGTTTGCCACGTGGATTCGACTCAGCTATTCGTATTTGAATGAGCAGCAGCTTCGGGAGGGGATCAGGAAATTTGTGGGGCAGGTTCGGGTTTTGATGGGAGCCGCAGATGCATAGTACGTGCTCCGTTTGTGTCGCTGTGGGGCAGCTTTTGGCTATAAAAAAACAGGCTCCGCTCAAAGGGAGTCTGTTTTTCGTGTTTCGCGCCGCGATATCGCGCTGCGTCTAGGAAAGACTTCTATTCAATTCCCGCAACTCTTCGCTGGTCAAATTGCGCCATTGGCCCAGCTTCAAATTGCCCAGCCTGATGTTCATGATGCGCACGCGTTGAAGCTGGCGCACCTGGTAGCCGAACGCCTGGCACATCCGCCGGATTTGCCTGTTCAGCCCTTGCGTCAGGACGATGTTGAAGACGCGGTCGCTCACTTTGGTGACTTTGCAAGGCTTGGTCACGGTTCCGAGTATGCGCACGCCGTTTGCCATGCCGTGCAAAAAGTTGGCGGTCACGGGCTTGTCGACGGTGACGATGTACTCTTTTTCGTGATTGTTTTCCGCCCGCAAAATCTTGTTCACGATGTCGCCGTCGTTGGTCAGCAGGATGAGGCCCTGGGAGTCCTTGTCCAACCTGCCGATGGGGAAAATCCGCTCCGGGTGGTTGACGAAGTCGATGATGTTGCCTTTGACGTGCAACTCGGTAGTGCAAGTGATGCCGACAGGCTTGTTCAGGGCAATGTAGACGCTTTTTTTCTTCTCGCCGAGCGGCTTGCCGTCGATGCGCACGTCGTCGCCGGGCGCGACGGTGCTCCCCAGTGCGGCAGGTGCGCCGTTGATGGTCACGCGCTTGGCTTCGACCAGTTTGTCTGCTTCGCGGCGCGAGCAAATGCCCGTTTCGCTGATGAACTTGTTAATTCGCATGGGTGGTTCCTTTCGCTAGTTGCTGCTGTTTTTCCAAGAGCTTGTTTCTCCACGGCAAAGCCAGCTCCTCGACTTCCAGCATGTGCGCAATCGTCTCCTCCGTAAGAGACTGGTTGTGGAAGTACAGATGGTGGATGGAAGCGACCGTTACGCGCTTGGGATGAGGCTCAAGCAGCGTGACCGCAGAGTCTGGCCTGATCGTGCCTTCCTGCAGGACGCGGAAAAAGTAGCCGGTGTAGCCCATTTCCACGACAGCTTTGAGCAGGAGGTTGTTGTTGTTTCGCTTGTTGATCGTCGCACAGGGAAATCTGCCCTGGGACACTTGAAGAATCGTCTCCCCGATTTGGTACACATCTCCGACGCATACTTGCTCTTCCGTCATGCCCGAAAGCGTCAGATTCTCGCCAAAAGCGGATGGCGTCAAGGGCTGGCCAAATCGCTTTTCCCAATGGGTGTAATGCTCGGAAGGATACGCGCAGACGACGCGATCCGGTCCGCCGTGATAGGCGTGATTCGCTACGTCGTCATCGTCGATTTTGGCGGAGCGGACGACAAGCTCGTCAGCCTCTTCCTTCCAAATGCCGGAGAGGAAGTCTTTGCCGTTGTAACTGATGTTTTTGGGCAATCCTTTACATAAAGAAACGATTTTTGGGTCGGACATGTTTTCTTCCACTCCTGGGCGCGCGTTTGGTTTTTTATATTCCATACTATCACATATTTCTTCCCAAGCTCCACCGCAGATGGGCACGGGCGACAGCTTCTGGTATGATGTTGGAAAGGAATCCACAGGAGGCTTATGCGATATGCAATCATTTGGTGTGGCATTGCACACAGATAAATATCAGATCAACATGATGTACGCGCATTGGGTAAACGGGACGCACAACCAGCGAGTAGTGTTCGAAGCGTATTTCCGCAAGCTGCCTTTTGGCAACGGCTACGCTGTTTCTGCCGGGTTGGAGCGAATTGTTCATTATATTAAAAATTTGCGTTTTGAAGAAAGCGACCTGCAATATTTGCGGGAGCAGGAGGAGAATTACGATCCGGGCTTTTTGGAGGAGCTGCGCAACCTGCGCTTCCAAGGCTCGCTCTACTCCGTCAAGGAAGGCACGATGGTGTTCCCGAACGAGCCGCTGATCCGCGTGGAAGGCCGCGTCATGGAGGCGCAGCTCGTGGAAACCGCCCTGTTGAACTACATGAACTACCAGACGTTGATTGCGACCAAAGCTTCCCGGATCAAAAACGTGGCGGGCGACGACGTCCTGATGGAGTTCGGCACGAGACGGGCGCAGGAAGCAGACGCAGCCTTGTGGGGAACGAGAGCGGCGTATTTGGCCGGCTTTGACGCCACATCCAACATGCTCGCGGGAAAAATGTTCGGCATCCCGACAAAAGGAACGCACGCGCACTCGTGGGTGCAGAGCTTCGAGGACGAGGAAGAAGCATTCCAGCGCTTTGCTGATGCCTTGCCAAACCAGGTGACCCTGCTCGTGGACACGTACGACACGCTGAAAAGCGGTGTCCCCCATGCGATCTCCGTAGGGAAAAAGCTGGAGCAGGAAGGCAAAAAGCTGACTGCTGTGCGGCTCGACAGCGGCGACCTCGCCTATTTGTCGACGAAGACGCGCGAGATGCTGGACAAAGCGGGGCTTACCGACGTGAAAATCGTCGCCTCCAACGACCTCGATGAGCACACGATTATGAACCTGAAAGTCCAGGGCGCGAAGGTCGATAGCTGGGGAGTGGGGACACAGCTCATTACGGCTGCGGATCAGCCGACGCTCGGCGGCGTGTACAAACTCGTAGCGCGCCAGGACGCGAACGGGGTGTACCAGCCGACGATCAAGATTTCGTCCAATCCGGAAAAAGTGACGACTCCCGGCATCAAGGACATGTACCGACTGATCGATCCCGATACGGGCAAAGCGATTGCCGACTACTTGTGCTTCCCGGAGGAAACGACCATTGCCGAAGGCGCTCCGGTCAACCTGTTCAACCCGATCCACCCGTATTGGAACAAGCAGGTGACCCGCTACAAGGCCGAAGCGTTGCTGATCCCGGTGTTTGTCGACGGCGAGCTGGTGTATCAACTGCCGAAGCTGGAGGAGATTCGCAGCTACCACCGCGAGCAGCTCAAACAGTTCTGGCCGGAGTATTTGCGGATGCTCAACCCCGAGCACTATCGCCTGCATGTGAGCGAGGAAATATGGGAGACCAAAACCAAGCTGATGCAGGCTTATATGAAAAAATAAAGCGGGAACGCCTGCTGTGTCGCGAAGATGCAGCAGGCGTTTTTTCATACAAACGCACAAATGACACAATAATGTGAAAAAATCAAAAATAAATTGTCTGAATTTATCTGTTTCATATATAATAACTCCATTCATCCTTTAGCTCTGCGCCAGGGTGATGCAAGATAGGTGGGGAGGATCAAGCATGCAAAAGACAGTAGAAAAAGAAAACCTGAATCCTTACGAGATTGTGCAAAAGCAGATTGACACGGCAGCAGCGTTGCTTCGTCTGCCAAGCCACGCCGTCGAAATCTTGAAAAGGCCGAAGCGCGTGCTCGCAGTCAGCTTTCCGGTCAAAATGGACGATGGCAGCGTTCGCGTATTCGAAGGGTTCCGCTCGCAGCACAACGATGCGGTGGGACCGACCAAAGGCGGCATTCGCTTCCATCCCGACGTCACGATGGATGAGGTCAAAGCGCTCTCGATGTGGATGTCGTTCAAATGCGGTGTCGTCGGCCTGCCGTATGGAGGCGGAAAAGGCGGCGTTATTTGCGATCCGCACGAGCTGAGCGCGGGCGAGCTGGAGCGCGTGAGCCGCGGCTTTATGGAAGCGATTGCGGACATCGTCGGCCCTGACACCGACATTCCCGCGCCGGACGTCTACACGACGCCGCAGATCATGGGCTGGATGATGGATACATACAGCCGATTAAAAGGCGCGTATTCGCCAGGCGTCATCACAGGCAAGCCGCTTGCGGTCGGCGGCTCCAAAGGGAGAAATGAAGCGACGGCCCGCGGATGTGTCTTCACGATTTTGGAGGCGCTCAAAGATTCGGGACGCAAGCCAGCGGAGACGACAGTAGCGATTCAAGGGTACGGCAACGCAGGCCGAATCGCAGCCAGACTGTTGACCGAGCTTGGCTTTCGCATCGTCGCCGTCAGCGATTCGCGCGGCGGCATTTACCACGGTGCAGGCTTGAATATCCCGAAGGTCGGGCAGTTGAAGGACACGTCCACGATCCTGGACTATCCGGGGGCAACCGCGATCTCCAATGAACAGTTGCTGGAGCTGGAAGTCGACATTTTGATTCCGGCCGCACTGGAAAATGTGATTACAGCCGCGAATGCCGATCGCGTCCGGGCCAAGTGGATTGCAGAAGCAGCCAACGGTCCGACGACTCCGGATGCCGACGCGATTTTGCGCGAAAAAGGAGTCGTGGTCATTCCGGACATTCTCGCCAACGCGGGCGGAGTGACCGTGTCGTACTTCGAATGGGTGCAAAACCTGATGCACTACTACTGGTCCGAGCAGGAAGTGAACGAAAAGCTGCAAACCGCGATGGTCAACGCTTACCGGTCGGTGGCGGAGCTTGCGGAAAAATACAAGGTCGACCTGCGCACAGGCGCGTACATGATCTCGCTCTTGCGCATCAAGGAAGCCATGGAAGCGCGTGGCTGGATCTGACGAACGGGCGAATCTACGAGCCTCTCGCAAGTTGTTTGCGAGAGGCTTTTCGCTCATGCCGCTGTCGCAATTAAGCGCAAAAGGTCCTCTCGCCATTCCAGAAAAAGTTCTGCTATTTTTCCAGAAAGAAAGGTATAATGATTTGACGAAAAATTTGCAGAATATATAAACATATATACATTCGATACATGCTTGTTTTAGCAGGCTTCCATTTTTCGCGATACTTCCCGGTGGAAGCAGGAACCCAAGTATTTTTGTCGAATTTGTCGGATTAATGTTTTTCTACCTGCTTTGCAAAGAGTGGAAAGGGGGATCTTTATGCCAATCAAACTGCCTGACGAGTTGCCTGCGGTGGAAGTGCTGGCCCGTGAAAATATTTTTGTCATGAAAGAAAGCCGTGCCTTTACGCAAGACATCCGGCCGCTGCGAATCGTCATCCTGAACCTGATGCCGGTGAAGGAAACAACGGAAACACAGTTGCTTCGCCTCCTGGGGAATACGCCCCTGCAGGTGGAAATCGTCTTGCTGCACATGTCCAGCCATACCTCCAAAAACACATCGGAAGAGCATTTGTCGATGTTTTATAAAACGTTTGAGGAAATCAAGGACCAACGCTTCGATGGCATGGTGATTACCGGGGCGCCTGTCGAGCAACTCGAATTTACCGAAGTTACTTATTGGGAAGAGCTGAAGCAAATTCTCGACTGGAAGCTGGCGAACGTGACCTCGACCTTGCATATTTGCTGGGGGGCGCAGGCCGGGCTGTACCACCACTTCGGAGTGCCCAAGCATCCGCTGCCGGAAAAGATGTTCGGGATTTTCCCGCATACGTTGAACAAGCAAAATGTGAAGCTGTTCCGCGGATATGACAACTACTTTTACGTCCCGCATTCCCGCCATACGGAAAATCGCCGGGAGGACATCGAGAAGGTGCCGGAACTGGAAATTTTGTCCGAGTCCAAGGAAGCGGGCGTGTACATCGTCGCGACGAAGGACGGCAGACAAATTTTCGTGACCGGCCATTCCGAGTACGATCCGACCACCTTGCAGGACGAGTACAAGCGGGACGTGAACAAGGGACTGGACATCGCCGTGCCGCGCAACTATTATCCCGACGATGATCCGAGCCGCGAGCCGATCGTCACCTGGCGCGCGCACGCCAATCTGCTTTTCTCCAACTGGCTCAACTATTACGTGTACCAGGAGACACCGTACGATCTGAACAACAGATAGCAGCCGGAAAACCATCCGAGAAATCGGGTGGTTTTTTGCATAGACAAGATGTAGCGGCGGTTTTGCTTTTGCAGTTGACGTACCAGACCCCGACAGGTAGTGTGAGGATAACTATGTAAAAGCAAGCGGCATCTCATTAGCAAGGTGGGAGTTTTGGTGATGAAAAAAATCGTGAAGCAGGATCAGGACGTTATCAAGCAACACAACAAGCTGATGATTCTCGATATTATCAAAAACAAGCGGCCGATTTCCCGGGCTGAGATCACGAAAATTACGCGGATGAGCGCGACCTCGATCGGCCGGTTTGTCAGCGAGCTGTGCGAGGAAGGCGTCATTCGGGAGACGGAGCTGACTTCCTCTGGCGTCGGCAGGAAGGCGATCATGCTCGACATCGAGCCGGGCGCACTCTACACGATCGGCGTCGACATTGAGAAAAAGCGGATCAGCTTCGGCATCATGGACTTCAGCGAGACGATCGTCGCGCACCATCGCGTGGAGCACAAGGCGCTGGCGGGCACGCCAGCCGAGACGGCAGCGCTGATTTGCCAGGAAATTCGCGGCATGATCGCAAGGCAGGGCATTCCGTTTGAAAAAGTCATCGGCATAGGCATCGGCGTGCCAGGCGTCATCAACTACGAGCGGGGAGTCGTCCAGTTGTCCTCGACGCTTGGGTGGAAGGACGTAGCTTTTGCCGAGCTGATCGAAAAAGAGCTGGGCATCAAGACTGTGATCGACAACGACTTGAAGGTCAAAATCCTCTCGGAATACTTGTACGGCTCTGCCAAAGGCTCGAACAAAACCGCCCTGATCGGGATTGGGACAGGCATCGGGTCCGCGCTCATCATCAACGGCGAAGTGTTTCGCGGCGGCTCGAACAGCGCGGGCGAGCTGGGGCACACGACGCTGGACCCGAACGGCAATTTGTGCGAGTGCGGAAAGCGCGGCTGCCTGCAGACGTATATTGATGAAAACGCGCTGATTTTGGAGGCGCGCAGGGTAAAAGAAGTCACCGATGTGCGCGAGGTGTTTGCCGCGGCGCGAAACGGGGAGCGCTGGGCGAAGGAAATCGTCTCCCGCACCGCCCTCTACATCGGAATCACGATCAACAACATCGTCTGCATGTACAATCCCGACACCGTCATTTTGTCAGGAGACCTGGTGGAAAATTACCGCGAGATTGTCGAGCTGGTCGAGGAGCATAGCGACCAGGTGATTTGGGAGCCGTTCAAAGGGAAGTTCCGGGTGATCCCGTCCGAACTGCGCGGAGAGGCGATTGTCATGGGCGCAGGGGCCTTGGCGATGCAGCACTTTGCCCCACTGTCCGGGTCGTGGAGCGGAGAGTAGGACGACTTCGCACCAAAAATACCATTTATTGAAATCTCTGCCCGTGCCGATATAGAAAATAGTGGAAAACGCATTCGCGGGAAAAGCGGCAAAAGGGGAGAGCACGGTGTCGAAGAAAAGCACATACTTGCGCAGGTGGCAAAAAGCCTTGCTGACCGTCGTCCTGACAGTCGGAACGATTCTGTCCGGCGTCGGGCCAGCGGCAGAACTGGCGAAAGCAGAAACGGCAGCAAGCCAGAGCAAAAAGCTGTCGAGGCTGACGGTCAAAGAGAAGACGGTCAGACTGAAAAAAGACGGGACACAGCAACTGACGGTACTCGCGCAATATGCGGATAAAACGACCGAAGATGTGACGCAAAAGGCGGAGTGGTCCACGTCCGACAGCGGAATCGTCACGGTAGAGGCCGGGCTGCTCAGGGCGACAGGCAGCGGCAAGGCAGATGTAAAGGCCCGCTTTGGCGGCAAGTTCATCACCATTTCCACAGAAGTGGATGTCGTCGCCAAGCTTGTCGTTGACCAGAAAAAGCTCGTGCTGAACGCAGGGGCTGCCAAGCAGATCGTGGCAACCGCTTCGTTTACAGACAAGTCTACAGCAGCCGTCACGGCAAATGCCGAGTGGACGAGCGCCGATCCCGAGATCGCGACGGTGGCAAACGGACTCGTCACCGCAGTAGGCTCGGGCAAAACGAAAATCAAAGTAGTGTACGGCGGCAAAAGCGTGACCATCCCGGTAGAGGTGGATGTCGTTTCCAAGCTGGAGAGTGACCAGAAGAAGCTGTACGCGCGCCCTGGCTCGTCGCAAGCAGTCAAGCTCACGGCCGTGGTGAACGGCAAGGAAAAAGCCGACGTCACCGCCAAGGCGAAGTGGATCTCCGACAACGGGCAAGTGGCAACGGTAGAAAGCGGCGTGGTGACGGTCATCGGGCCGGGCAAAGCGAAAATTACCGCATCCTACGGCGGGAAAACGATTACGATTCCGGTAGAGGCAGCGGTCGTATCCCGGCTGGAGCTGAGTGCGACAAGAATCCAGCTCACAGCCAACGAGTCGCAACAATTGCAGGTGTTCGCCATTTATTCCGACAAGACGAAAGCTGACGTGACAGCAGAGGCCGAATGGACGAGCACAGACAAAAATGTAGCGAGCGTGGCGCAAGGCAAAGTCGCAGCCGGGACAGCAGGACGTGCGACCATTACCGCTTCCTACGGCGGCAAGCGGGTGATGATCCAGGCCGCCGTCAAATAAAAGCAGGTCACAAGCCAGGGCGGCAGATGCGTCCTGGCTTTTTCATCGGCGTAAAGGCTGTGGTAAGCTTGGGAAAGACAGGAATCAAAGCGAACGGATCGGGTGGAGGCGGCAAATGGATATTCGACAACTGCAATACTTTGTGGAAGTAGCCAAACAAAAAAATTTTACAAAAGCGGCCAACACGCTTCATGTCTCCCAGCCGTCCATCAGCAAGATGATGAAAGCGCTGGAGGAGGAACTGGGCGTCGTGCTGCTGGATCGCTCGGAGCGGAAAATGGAGCTGACCGAAGCGGGCGAGCTGGTGTACGGGTACGCGACAAAAGTGCTGCAGTTGATGGAAGGGATGACGTCATCCATCGCGCAAATCCGCAACATCGAGCGCGGACGGGTGAAAATGGGCATGATGCCGACAGTCGGCTCTTTTTTGCTGCCGAATGTAATTGCCATGTTCAAAAAGCAATATCCCGGCATTGAGATCGAAATGAAGGAGTACAGCGCCAAGCTGCTGGAAATTCAGGTGGAGCAGGGGAGCGTCGACCTCGGCCTGACGGTTTTGCCGACGGATGCGGAAAAGTTTTCCGCGGTTCCCCTGGTGGCGGAAGACCTCGTCGCCATCGTGCATCAGCAGCATTGGCTGGCGGGGGCGGACGAAGTGAACCTGGCGGAGTTGCGGGACGAGGACTTTATCCTGTTCACAGAGGAGTACGCGATTCACGACGTCGTGCGCCAGGCGTGCCGAATGAGCGGCTTTGAGCCAAAAGTGGCCTACATGAGCTCGCTGTGGGATTTTGTCGGGGAAATGGTGGCGACTGAGCTAGGCATCTCGCTGCTTCCGCGCTCGATTGTGAGACGCCTGCACAACGACCAACTGCATACGGTAAACATCTCGTCTCCCGTGATTGACTGGCAGTACGCCCTGATTTACCGCAAGGACGGCTACCTGTCGCACGCGACCCGCGCCTTCATCGAGTTTGTGCGGCAGCATTTGTCGCCATAACCAAATGGCATAGAAATCATGATATTTATGTATTGTACGAATGGAATCGGGACGCTTTAGAATGAAGGTACCAACATGAAGGAACCGGAGTGGTCTCGATGAAAAAATGGTTCTTGCTCCTCGGGCAAGTTTTGCTCTTGTATGGATTCACCTGGCTGGGCAAAGGAATCGCTTCGTTTTTGCCTGTCCCTGTCCCCGGCAGCCTGATCGGGCTGTTGCTTTTGTTCATTTGTCTGCACAACGGCTGGGTTCGCCTGCAGTGGGTAGAGGCGGGAGCCGCCCTTTTGTTTTCGCAAATGATTTTGTTTTTCGTGCCGTCTCTGGTCGGCATGATGCAGTATCCGTGGCTGCTCGGAGGAAAAGGACTGCTCGTTTTGCTGGTAGTCACTAGCGGTTGCGCGCTCGTGATGATTTCGACAGGCGTCGTTGCTGAGCGACTGTTCAAACGCGGTGAGGTGAAGCAGCTTGATCCTGTGGAAAACGTGTAGCGTAGTCCTGACGATTTTGTTTTTTTACATGGCGAAGCGGATCAACAAAAAGCGGCCGAGCCTCTTGTTTTCCCCCGCCGTGCTTGCGCCAGCCGCGATGATTGTCTTTCTTTTGCTCGCGGGCATCCCGTATGCTGCCTACAGCGAAGCGACGTCGTGGATCAGCGAGCTGATGGGGGTAGTGACGGTGGCGTTTGCCGTGCCGCTGTACCGCAACTGGTCGATTTTGATGGCGCACAAGCGGATGATTTTGCAAAGCCTCGCCGCAGGCTCCCTGATTGCGATTATCGCGGGCGTGTCGACAGCCATGCTGGTCGGCTTGGGCAAGGCGGCCGTCATCAGCGTCATCCCTCGCTCGATTACGTTGCCGATTGCCCTTAGCGTCTCGGACGCGATTGGCGGCATGCCGGCGATGACAGCGGTGTTCGGGATGCTGACCAGCTTTGCAGGTGTTTTTCTGGCGCCGTGGATTATCAAAAAAATGAAGCTGCGCCATCCCGTCTCGATCGGGCTGATGTACGGCATGGGGGCGCACATGCTCGGGATGGTCAAGGCGTTCGAGCGCGGCGACACGGAAGGGAGCAGCGCGACGCTGGCCGTCATTGCCGGGGCGATGATTACGGTCGTATGGGCGTTCACTCTGTTGCCTCTGATCTTGTCGTGGCTGGCCGTTTCATAGCGATAGCGGGGAGCTTCTTGGCAAGCTCCCTTTTTTCTCGGTATAATTGTATAAATATTAATTTTGTTTTATAAAAATACAAACAGGAGTGTCATACCTTGCAATTACAGTCGTTTGCATGGGAGCAGTATGAGGCAGTCGTCGAGCTTTGGCAGCGGGCAGGGCTTGTGCTTTCCCGCTCCGATACGCGGGAAGGATTGCGCCGCAAGCTGGAGCGCGACCCGGAGCTGTTTTTGGTGGCAACAAACGATGACGGGCAGGTCGTGGGGGCTGTCATGGGCAGCTATGACGGACGGCGCGGCTGGGTCAATCATCTGGCGGTCGATCCCGCCTGCCAGGGCCAAGCGCTGGGAAGCCGGCTCATGCAGGAGCTGGAGCGGCGGCTTATGAATGTGGGTTGCGAGAAAATCAACCTGCTGATCGAGCCGGAAAACAGCGGCGTGCAATCGTTTTACAGGCAGTTGGGCTTCGCCGCTTGCGAGCTGATTTTCATGGAAAAATGGATTGCGCCGCCCCAAGACGCGAAGAAAGGTGTATGATAGAGGACGGATTTAGCTAGACGATCATTCAACAGCTTGGCAGGAGGCAGCATGAACTATGAAACCCCTATATGTCGGACTCTTACTCTGTACCAGCTTCCTCTGGGGAGGAAACTTCGTCGTCGGTAAATTTTTGGTCGGACACGCGTCGTCGTTGACGTTGACCAATTTGCGCTGGCTGATTGCAGTCGCCTGTTTGCTGCCTGTCGTCTGGGTGCGCGAAAAGCGGATCTTGCCCACGCGACAGGCGCTCGTTCCGTTGATCGTGATGGGCGTGACAGGCGTGGCGCTGTTCAATCTGTTTATGTTCTGGGCGCTGGAGCGGACAGACGCTACCAATGTCGGGCTTTTGTCGACGCTCAACCCGGTTTCGATCGCGATTTTCTCGTTTTTGCTGATCGGGGAAAAAATTCGGCCGCTGCAAATCGTCGCCATGCTCATTTCTTTTGCAGGCGTGCTGGTCGTGCTTTGCAAAGGCGACTTTACCCATTTGGAGCAACTGCATTTCAATACAGGCGACCTGTGGATGCTGGCGGCTGTGGCGATGTGGGGAATTTACTCCGTCTGTGGACGCTGGGCGATGAAAACCGTGTCGCCGATGATGTCCACCCTGTACTCGGGACTTTTCGGCGTAGCGCTGATGCTGCCGTTTAATCTGACGACGTTTACCGTCGAGAATACGACCTGGTCATTTTGGCTGTCGCTGTTTTACGTCGGCGTAATGGCGACTGTGGTCAGCATGGTCTTGTGGAATGTCGGGGTGCAAAAGGTCGGGGCGACCTCTGCTGGCATGTTCCTCAACTTCAACCCGGTGTTTACCGCGATTCTCGCCTTTTTGCTGCTGGGCGAGACGATGAGCGTGCTCCAGCTTCTGGGCAGCGTCATCGTCATCGTCGGCTGCTACTTGTTTGCCAAGCTCAAGCACGTTCCGGCCAAGACGCCTGCGGCGCTGGAGCAGGCAAGAGGCTGAGGCTGGCTTGTTTTCCGTCTGCGTACAGCGCAGGCGGAATTTTTTTGGCAACGAACGGGCGTGCCTTTTTGCCAGACCGGGCAGCAATTTCCCGCGAATGCCGCGCGACCGTTTTTTTTTTCGCACACATGGACATGGGCGGACGCATACACATACCAAGGACGGTGTGTGCAGAGGAGGTTGTCTATGTTAATCATCAGTGGCAGACGGGCCGATCCGGACGCTTTGGCAATGGAGTGGGGATTGAACGAGGTCCAGCGAGAAGTGGTGGAGCGGATGGCGGAGAGCCGGGAGGAGTTCTCCTACCCGCAGCCTGAATTGCTGCAGTTCGAACTAAAGATGAGGGACCATCTGGTGCGCTCGGCACGGGCGCTGTACGCCAGCGGGATCGCCTTTTCCACCTATGAAAGATCGCGCGCCAACCCGGCGTACTGGGACCGCACCGAGCTGGGCGGCTTTCGGCTGAGACAGGGGATTTTGCCCTCGCAAGGAATCATCAACATTTTTCAGGAAGGCAGAAAATACGCGACCGAGTGTGCGACAGCGATGGTCATTATTTTGTACCACGCCGTTCTCCAGTCGATCCGCCGGGAAGACTTCGAGCGGCTGTTCGCGGATATTTTGCTCTACGACTGGCGCTACGATCAGGATCTCGATTTGCGGACGATCCCGACGACGACGTTTTTGCCGGGCGATATTTTGTATTTTGCCAACCCGGATCACAACCCCGACAAGCCGCAATGGCAGGGGGAAAATGCGGTCGATCTGGGCAGAGGGCTGTACTACGGGCACGGAGCGGGCATTCGTGACGCCGAGTCGATGATCGAGTTTTTGAACGAACAGCGCAGGGTAGGGGCAACCAGGTCTGCGTACCTTGTTCCCCAGGCGACACGCCCCGGCTTCGCCTATTTGTTCCCGTACGACAACCGGCGTCCGCAGGTGCGCTTCGAGCAGCGGGCCGCAGACATGGGCAGTCGGATTACGGCGCAGATCGGTTCGCTTTTTTGGGAATGGTGAAGACGAAAAAAGCCTCGAGCCGAAGTTATGGCGAGAGGCTTTTTGCTGATGGCGGACTGACAGTGGTTACGAAAAACGGCTGAGCGAAAACATCGACAAATCGAGCTTGGATTCCCCGTCGATGAGCAGTTGGCTGGCAGCTTCTCCTACTGCGCTCGCGAACTTGAAGCCGTGGCCGGAAAAGCCTGCGGCAAAGACGATGTGCGGGTTGTCCGGATGGCGGTCGATGACAAAATGTTCGTCAGGCGTCATCGTGTAGATGCAGACTCTGCCCTGGCGCAAGGCCCCCGCCGCTTGCGGCATGTACGTCTCAAGGAACGCGCGGACATCGCCTTCATCCGATAAATAGCAGCCAAAGGTCCGCTCCAGCGTGTCGGGATCAATGGCTTGTCCCCCGTCATGGCGGCCGATTTTGACACCTGCTCCATCGATGCTCGGAAAGCCGTAAAACATGGAGTCACCCAGGTGGAAGACGAAGGCCGGGAACCGATCCGCGCTGTACAAGCTTTCGTCTGCGCCGAACCAGGCGACGGTTTTGCGCGTGGGGACTAGCGGAACGGACAAGCCGAGCTCCTGCAGCAGCGGCGCGTTCCAGGCCCCGGCGGAGACGAGCAGCTTTTTGCCGCGATAGCTCCCGGAGTCTGTATGCACAATCACGTCTGCCCCGTCTGTTTGCAGGCTGGTCACTTTCGTGTTGGTCAGCAGGCTTGCGCCAGAAGCTGTGGCCAACTCGCGGTAAGCGCGAATGGCATGTTCCGAGTAGAGAACGCCGGAAGCAGGCTCCAGACAAGCGTAAAAATGATCGGGCAGCTCGATTCCCGGCCAGCGCTCGCGCACCTCCTGGGCGGTCAGCACTTCGAGCGGAAGCGAGTAGCGCTCGGCGCTCTCCCGCACCTCCTGCAAAAAGGCGCAATCGTGCGCGCCTGCGCTCAACACCCCGGTTTGGCTGAACAGCTTCACATTCGCGGCCTGTTCCAGCTCGGCCCAAAGCTCTTGCGCTCGCAAGGCAAACGGCACGTACTGCTTGCCTTCTCCGTAAGCGTGGCGAATGATCCGGGTGTCTCCGTGGTGGCTGCCCATCGTGTGCGGAGGGTCAAAAGCGTCAATCAGCAGCGCGCTTGCGCCTCTTTTGGCCAAATAGTAACCGGCGGCCATGCCCATCGAGCCTGCGCCGACGATGATTACTTCGTATGTTTGCATAAAGGATTCCCCCTAAGTTGGTCGTGCTGCTGTTTCTGATGCCAAAGCCGCATCTATCTCTTCTTCCCCATTATAGAACTTACGTTTTTCTCGTAGCAATCAATCTGAGAAAAATTCTGAATATTACCAGTTTCATATGTTAGATGTTGTTATTTTTGGTAGAGAGGGTACAATTTGTATCGGGCATGTTTACCTTGAAATTGAAAAGGGAATATGGATTTAGCGATATCATACAATGTCGAGAAAAGTGGTGTTTCTATGAAGTGGACGATCGGGAAAAAGCTGGGCAGCGCGTTTGCCCTAATTCTCATGGTGATCGGATATATGGGAGCCATGAGTACATACAAGACAAGCCTTATCAACAGCAAAGTCGAAGAAATGAAGTCCGTCTGGCAGCCGGGCATGGAGGCAATCCTGAAAATCAATTCGACGCTGGAAACGATCTACGGCCTGAATCAGACGATTCTGAACGCTGAATCGCTGGCAGACAAAAACAAATACGCCGGACAAATTGATGAAAACTTCGTCTATATCGACGGATTGCTGATGAGCTATGAAAAAACGATTATCGATGAGGAGGATCGGAAGCATTTCGAAGGCTTGAAGGCAGCCATGAAGCAGTACGAGATTTTCAATCAGGAATTTGTGGAAGTCGGCAAAAAGATGGACATCACGCGCGGGGTGACGCCGGAAGAGTTGGCCGAGCTCAAGCGTGTGCGGGACAAGGCGAGCGAGCTGTTCACGGAGCGCAAGAAGCACATCGACGCCATGATCGCGTTCAACAAAATGGGAACGGAACGGGCAGGCAGGGAAAGCGCCGAGCTGTACGCGGCTCTCAAACGGGACAATCTCATTACGCTCGCCGCCTCCATCGCGGGCTGCCTGCTGCTGGCTCTCTGGCTGACGAGAAGCATTCGCGGTCCGGTGCTGCGCCTGGTGGCTGAAATGAAGGAAGTCGCGCAAGGAAACCTGCGCGTGGAGCCGCTTGTGGTCAAAACTCGCGATGAGATTTTCGATCTGGCCAATTCCTTCAATGAGATGACGGACAGCCTCAAAAGGGTGATCCGCCAGGCCGGCGCGACATCGGAGCAGGTAGCGGCATCGGCCGAGGAACTGATGGCAAGCGCTGAGCAGACGAGCCGGGCGACAGAGCAGATCGCGGTTACGGTGCAGGAGGTCGCGGTTGGTACGGATCGTCAGGTCGCCAGCGTGGAGCAAGGGGCAAGAGCAATTGACGACATGTCCCGGGGAATACGCCAAATTGCGGCGAACGCCCAGCAGGCGTCCAGCATGGTCGTCCAGGTGGCGTCGATGGCAGGCGAAGGAAACCAGTCGATCCAGGCCGCTGTCCAGCAAATGAACGCCATTCACGATTCGATCCGCGAGCTGGCCGGGGTAGTCGATGGGCTGGGCAACCACTCGCAGGCAATCGGGCAAATTATCGAAGTCATTACAGGCATCGCCGAGCAGACCAATCTGCTTGCGCTCAATGCAGCGATTGAGGCAGCGCGAGCAGGCGAACACGGCCGGGGCTTTGCAGTCGTAGCCGACGAGGTGCGCAAGCTGGCCGAGCAGTCGTCCAAGTCGGCGCAGCAGATCGGGCAGTTGATCCAAACGATTCAGACAGACACGAAGCTCGCTGTGGAGTCGATGGAGTCGGGAACAAAAGAAGTGCAGGAAGGGATTCTCGTGGTGCACCATGCGGGCGAGACGTTCGGACAGATTCAAATGTCGATCACGACCGTGGCCGACCAGATCCAGGACGTGTCGGCGGCAGCTCAGGAAGTATCCGCGCACTCCGAGCAAGTGGTGCAGGCGATTGAGCTGGTAAGCGAGGTGTCGGAGATCGCAGCCGACGGTACGCAAAACGTTTCCGCTGCTACCGAGGAGCAGCTCGCAGCGATGGAGGAAATCACTTCTTCGGCGACAGCCCTTTCCACCATGGCGGAGGAGCTGCAGCAGATGATTAGCCGCTTCAAAGTGTAAGGCGTGCAATCACACTTCGGGAACGGTCGAAGTTTCCTTGTACTAGAACGAATACAGAAGAACAAGCACAACCCTTTCATTATTAAACTACCATTTTGTGTTCTGCCCTCGGTACAGAAGAA
>NZ_JBYTBG010000041.1:0-40262 GCF_058788915.1 Brevibacillus sp. FW301-21C12A | reverse complement strand
CAAATCATTCCTAGCGTTTGTATATGTCGCGTCCATCTTTAAACTAACTCAATAATGAGTTTTCAGACACATCCTAGTAATATTGACAAAATCCTTTCTCTCATCATCTGAAAGATAAGTGCCATGTACATTCTCAGCATAAGAAAATAAATTTTGAGAAAATCCACCGATCAAAAAAACCAATAGATAACTCCCAAGTAGGAGTACTATTTTAGACTTCCTCATTAAAATAACCACCTCTACGTCGTGATAATGCAACTAACAACTAAAGTTAAATGTTTTTTTCATAGAGAAGGGGGGGAAAACGTGCAATGGATATCATTAAAACAAAAAACTATTTTATACCACAAAATACATATTATTACATAATTTAAAAATAACATACTTTTCCTGTTCAGTCAATAAACTATTTGTCGCAATAGTGCTTAAAATATTCGTTACTCTATGATTGAGATACTTCCCAACTGCTTAGTAATCCGACGACACGTCCACTTTTCCTCAACACGCAAACGAAGTGCTTCGATTTTCACGAATTCTTGTTATGATTAAAGCTTCTGTCCTTTGGTTGCCATAAAAATGCCCCCCTAGAAGTCATCGGATTTCCCTATGGATTTCCAATCTCTATTCTAAAGGGTGCACTCAGCAGTCGAACTGGAGTTTTCGGAATACAAAAACACAAAAAACCCTTGGGAACCAAGGGTTTAAATACTTTCATATGGTGGAGCATAGCGGGATCGAACCGCTGACCTCTACACTGCCAGTGTAGCGCTCTCCCAGCTGAGCTAATGCCCCATTATGTATGCTGTAGCGGGTTACCGCCTCAATGATCTCAGTATAGCACACCTCTCTATTACAGTGCAAGCGAAAAAAACGGAAAAAGTCAGGCTCGTCATGAAAAAAATCTCCCGAATAGCTCACTCACATTTCAATCACTCCCCCCACTCAACACCCACAGTTCAAACTCCGAAAACAAAACCAAACCCAAAAACGCCCCTGTCTATCATCCTTCCTATGTACTCCACCGCCATCCAACACCTCCATCTGCCAGCTTCCCTTCCGGCACTTCCTCGATGAAATAAGAGCTGTCTGAAACAAGGGCTGCCGAAGCCAACAGGCCATCACCGCCCCTTCGCCTCCTAAGCCTTCTTCTCCTCAACCTCTCCCTCCATAAACCGGACCAAATACACCTCCGGCTGCGCCAAAAACTCCGCAAAGCTGCCCAGATCGGCATACTCCCCATGCTCCTCATCGTAGCAACCAATCATGCCTTTCTCTTCGGATTCCACACCAGATGCAGATGCGAATAGTTGTCGATATCCGCAGACAGACGCAGCAGCTTTTGCCGCCCAACTTTCAGTTCGATCGTATCCGCCAACGAAAAGAAATCAATATACCCCATCCCGTACTCGTTTTCCGCAAGCTCCACACGCAGATTGTCACCAGTGAGAAAACGAACCAGCTCGGCAGACAGCTTGTACGTTTGCAGCTCATACTTCCTGTTCTCCACATCATGAAACTTTGCAGGCTCCAACGATTTCAAATAGGCGGCCAGTTCCTCGTGCTTGCTGCTGACAGCGATGGTGTAGGGGCGCTCGCCGCCTTTTTCCGCCAGGGTGAAGTCGGCGCCGCGTTCGACCAGATGCTTGGCCATGGCGAGATTGCCCATGCGCGTTGCGACGGTTAGTGGAGTCGCCCGATACGGATAGACCATGTCCGGCTGGTTGTAGTTGATGTCGACTCCGTGATCGAGCAAGTAATCGACGGTTTTCCGGTCGTGGTCGGATACGGCCATGCGCAACACGTCGCCTCCATGCAGCCTGATATCGAGTCCCAGTTCGTGGATGAGCGGAATATTCTTTTTGTTGCCGTAGTACGCTTGGGCATACGCGCCGGAGCCGACCCGGTTTTTCATGTCCAGCCGCGCGCCTTGGGCGGCGAGGTAGCGGACGATGTCTTCCTTGCAATAGCGGACAGCGATGAGAAAAGCAGGTTCGTCCTTCGCATTCAGGTTGACGCCGTGCTCAACCAGGAGCTTGACCACCTCCAGCTTCTCCGCTACTAGCGCCAGCTCCAACGGGCTTACGGTCGTATATTGGCTCAGGACGATCTTTTCTTCTACATCCCAGCCTGCCGCAATCGCCGCCTGCAAAGCCGCGACGTTTCCCTCGTAAATGTGTGCTGCGATTTCCGGCAGCACCTCAAAACTCCCGATATCTTTCAGTTTGACCATCTGCCCTGACTCCTCCCCCGCCTCAAAACCTGCCTAATTTATAGTCAAAATCTATGTAGATGCAAAAGCTACGTAAAGTATAGACAAGCTGTTGGAAAAAAACAACAATCCGAAAGTCCGGTCCAGCCAAGCGCTTACGCAAATCTCCCTTCTCCCGGCTGGCCGTGTTAGCCATGAGACACCCTTTGGAGACGCTACCATTCCATGAAAAAAGAGGCGCCCCTTGATCGAACAATCGACCATGGAGACACCCCTTCTGGAATTAGAATTAGATGAATTTAAATCTGTTCCTGCTCTTACCTACCGCACCGTCACCACAATCGGCGTTTTCTTGCCGCCGTAGCTGACGTAGATCGTCGCTTTGCCCGAGCCTGTCGCCTTGATGACACCGTCTTTCACGTCTGCGACCAGCAGACGCGAAGTAGTCCACAAGGCTGGCTTCGTGACGTTTGCCTCAGAGCCGTCCGTGTAGGTGGCGATGGCGTTGACTTGCTTCGTTTCGCCCTTGTTCATGATGACCTGGACGACGTCTGTTTTCAAATATTTCAGCGTGTCTACATCGACAGGGACGGAGACGCTCTTGTCGTTGTATTTGGCTGTAATCGTGGACTTCCCGTAGGCGAGCCCTTTGACCAAGCCTTTGGAGACGTCTGCTACCTTGTAGTTGCTCGTCTTCCAGTCAGCAAGGCTGGTGACGTCCATGGTGCGTCCGTCTGACAAGGTGGCGGTCAGCTTGATTTGGACGCTGCTGCCATTCGATTTCAGGCTGACAAAGCGCTTGTCCGCCTCCAGCTTGGTGACGATTCCCACTTCCACCGGAAGGGTTACAGACTTGCCGCCGTACTTGAAGGTGATCGTGGCGCGGCCATTGGCAAGGCCGCGTACTTTGCCGTTTTCCACGTCGGCTACCTTCAGGTTGGACGAGGTCCATTCCGCGGTTTTGGAGACGTCAACGGTTGCGCCCGAGCTGTCTGTCGCCTTCAATTCAACTGCCGTGGAGTCATTGACGTTCATAATCACCAGGCGAGGGTTGATCGTCAAAGTTTGCGCTTGATCGACCTCTACGGCAACCGTCACGCTCTTGCCTTCAAACGTACCTGTGATCGTTGCTTTTCCGGAAGCAACGGCGGTAATTTTGCCCGCGTTCACTTCGGCTACCGCACCGGAGGAGGTAGTCCATGTCGCCTGGTCATTGATGTTGTCCTTGACTGTGCCGTCCGCGTAGGTGGCGGTCAGCTTGACTTCCTGGCTGTCGCCTTTGCTCAGGACCAGCGACTTTTTGTCCACGGTCAGCGATTGCAGCACGCCGATGGATACCGGAATGTTGATCGAGCGTGTCCCATAAGTCGCCGTGATCGTCGCAGCCCCGGTGGATACACCTGTTACCAGTCCCTGGCGCACAGTGGCTACTGCTGGCGCGCTGGATGTCCAGGTCACTTTTTGGGTCACATCTGTGCTTGTTCCGTCAGGGAAAGCAGCAGTTACTGTTACCTGCTTGACATCTCCGACCTGGATCGCGACTTTGGCCGGGTTGGCGGTCAAGCTTTGCGGCACATCCACGTCCACGACCAGCGTAGCTGTCTTCCCGCCGTATTTGGCGGTCAAGGTCGCCGTCCCTGCTTTGTAGGCGGAAATGGTTTTCCCGCTGGCAAACACGATATCCGGGTGATCCGAGGACCATTCGAGCTTGTCGGTAATGTTCTCGCTCTGTCCGTCGGCAAAAAAGGCTTTCACAATGACGTTGTTGCCATTTGGCGCACTTCCGATTTCCACGGTTTTGCCGCTTGCCATCGTCAGGTAGGACGGGATGATGTCCAGCGAGCGCGGCACTTCTACATCCACCAAGATTTGTACCGTTTTGTTGCTGTATTTGGCGGTGATGATGGCTTCGCCTGAAGCGACAGCATAAATTTGTCCGTTGCTGTAGTACGCAACATCTTCACGGTCCGAAGACCACTCTGCCTTGTCATTGACGTCTACAGGCGTAGACGAGTTGGCATAGGTGGCTTCCAGCTTCACCGGCTTGTTTTCTCCCACCTTCAAAAATACGTTCTGGGGAGTCGCCACCAGCCGTTGCGTATTGTCGACGTCAACCTTGATCGTTGCGGTCTTGGTGCCGTATTTGGCTGTGATGGTAGCCGAGCCCGGACCGTATGCCGTGATCGTCCCTTTCAGCGCGTCGGCTACTGCCGGGTTGTCCGAAGACCATTCGGCTTTCGCTGCTACATCGTTATCTTCCGGAGTGTCGTCCGGGAAGATCGCGAGCAGTTTGATTGTTTCCGAGCTTGTGCCAGGGTTGCCCAAAAGCAGGGACACTTGTGTTTTGCTCGGAATGAGGCGGTGAGCGATTTCCACGCTGACCTGTACGCTCGTCGTCTGGCTGCCGTACTTGGCCGTAACGGTTGCCGTACCGGAGCTCAAGCCTCTGATCTTGCCGTTAATGACGGTCGCAACTGCCGGCTTGTCGATTGACCAGTCGGCTTTTTCCGTTACGTTTTCAGGTTCGCCTTCGCTGTAGTAAGCCGTCAATTCAACCGTTTTCTCTTCCCCGATCCGGGTGTTGACGGACTGCTGATTCAGCGACAGCGCCTTTACTTTTTTCGTGACGTTTACATTGACGATAGCTGTCTTGCCCATATATTCCGCAGTGACTACGGCGTTTCCGACAGCCTTGGCTGTGATTTGTCCCGAGTAGACGTTAATCACCTTGCCCTGGTCCGGGCTTTGCCAATTCGTCTTCACTGTAACCTCTTCCGTTTTCCCGCTCTCATAGATGGCCGTCGCCCCTACGGAAACGGTGTCACCCAACTCTAGCGTTACCTCGTTTTTGGTCAGTACAAGGCGGTTGATGACTTCCGCAGCCAATCCGATCCCTGCACTTCCGGTTCCCACAAATAGCAGGACGGCCAGAAACAAGAGCATCGTTTTTTTCCAGAACATTGCCAGCCTCCCTCGCAAGTAAGAAATTTGCTGTTTTTCGAAACCATCTCACCATTACTATATCGGCATTTGCGAGAAATAATTTACCAGTTATTTATGTCGGCTATGTGTCGAAGCGTGTAACTAGATAGTAGTTGCAACGTCTAAATAAAGAGAATGATCGAGCATTTGCACGAAAAAGAGAGATGCGAGGGAGCAACGATAGCATGAAAAAACTGCGAAAACGAATACGAGATTTTTTTCCGCGCAGAGCGCTGCGGGCGCTCACCGTCGTCGTTCTGCTCGGCGGAATGTGGGTCGGCTATCATTGGCAACGGATTGAAGAAACGGCCGAGCAGGCTGTCCCCCGACACGCCGATGTCGGCATCGTGCTGGGGGCTGCTGTGTGGGGAGAAGGCCCAAGTCCCGGACTGCGCGAGCGGTTGGAGCAAGCCGTCCAGTTGTACCGGGATGGCTACGTGTCTGCCTTGCTCGTCACAGGCGGACTGGGCGAGGGAAAAACGAAAACAGAAGCAGAGGTCAGCCGGGACTATCTGGTCGCCCACGGCATCCCGGCAGAGCACATTCTCATGGAGAACCAGTCCACCAGTACATACGAAAACCTGCTGTACGGCCAGCAGGCTTTCGACGACTATCGTATGCACCATGTGTTGATAATTAGCCACGACTACCATTTGGCCCGCGCAATGACCATGGCCGAATCGCTTGGGTGGAACGCCTCTCCGGTCGCCGTACACTCGCATGTCTTGTTCGGGCCGTACCATCGGGGCAGAGAGGTGCTTGCCATCTCGTACTGGGAAGCCTCCCGCCTCTTCGCGTTAGCTGCCCGCTCGATGGTTTTGGCGGCGGATTTCGTAAACGTCCACGAAGTGACGAATCCGCTCCATGATCCGCGCCGCCTTTGTCTGCTCAATCCGGTTGCCATTTGAGATAGACAAATGCTCCTGCAGCTCCTCCAGCGAGTAGTTCGAGGTAAACAGCGTCGGCAAATGGTTGTTCGCCCGCTGGTTCAAAATGACGCCCAAAATCTCGTCCCGCACCCACGGCGTCAAGTTTTCCGCCCCGATGTCGTCGAGGATGAGCACAGGCACTTCCTTGAGCAGCTCCAGCTTCCCAGCGTACGACTGGTCCGAGATCGAATCTTTCATCTCGCGGATAAAGTCAGGCACGTACACGAGCAGGGAAGCGACATTGCGCTCGGACAGCTCGCGGCCGATCGCGCCCATGATGTAGCTTTTTCCAACGCCAAACGGGCCGTGGAAATACAGGCCCTTGACCCGCTCGCCCGTACCTACCTTTTCACAAAACTGGATCGCCGCTTCCACCGAGGCCAAATTGTCGGCGTCGATGACCATTGACTCGAAGCTCGCGTTCATCGTCTCTTCGGACACGTAGTAGCTGCGCATGAGGCGACGGCGGCGCACCTCTTCCTCGTGCGCAAGCTGCTTGGAACAGGGCCTGATCGAGCTGACGATGTTGCCGTGGGCCACCTCAAGCTGGGTGCTGTGACCCCTGACCAGATTCGGGCACTCGCCAAGCCCCGGACAACGCTCGCACCAATACTGCTCCTTGACTGCTGTATAAATGCTGGAGAGCGAGCGAAGGTAATCGTCTCGGGTCAATGCCGGGTGCTCCGCCTGAAAAGCTTTCAAATACGCAGACGAACGGAACATTTTATCCAATTGCTGATCGGGTGTCAGCAGTTGACGCGGCGTTCGCTTGGCAAGCTCCTGCATGAACTCGCTGATAGATTCCATATTCCCTCACTCCCCTTACTTCCGTTTTCGCAGCGTTTCCAGCCTCTTTTGCAATTCCGGAAAATCCTGAATGGACTGCCCTTTGGAAGCGTCCGGCGCTGCCTTTTCCTGCGACAACTGCCATTCCACCGAAGCTGGCAGCTTGTCTTGCAAAATCGCCCGGCCGTTTCGTCTGACCGGAGTTGGTTCCTTCTTCGCTGTTTTTGCTTTTTCGCCGGACTGCGCCCGTTGCTCGGAGCGCTCCACGATTTGCTTCACCGCTTCATCGACAGTGGCAATCCGCTTCGCCTTCCAACTGTCGCGAATCGTCTCCATGTACGCTTTCGGCAGCTCCATCTGCATGCTGGCGAGCGTGTGCAAAAGCAGCGCGTTCACGACTTCCGGCGACATGCCATCTGCGAACACCAACGTCTCGGCGCGTTCCAGATACACCTTGCTCACGCGGCCGCCCACGACCTTTTCCAACAGCGCCAGCGGGGAAAGCAGCCGGCAGGCGCGCACAAACGCTTCGCTGCCCGGTTCAGGCAACTTGCCCGGCCCCCAGTCGTCATCTGGCGTAGCCAAAGCCGCATCGCTGCGATACAGCTTGCCTTCCGTGTAGCGCTGCATGAGCCGCTTGCGAAGCACCTCTCCGTCCAGGCTCCGGTCCGCCTTGTACAGCGTCCAGTCGCGCAGCTCCTGCCCCATGCCCCAGCTATCCAACTGATAAAAATGGCAGAGCGAAAACAACAGCTCCATGCTTTTGCCTTCCAGCACTTTGGCGGCATCGGCGTTGTCCGGCAAGTACAGCCGCAAAGACGACACGCTCAGCGAATGGTTCACCTGTGCTTCGAAGCCGGACTTCATCTCGGCCTGCGGGAAGTTTGTCTCCATCTCGGTCAAAAAGCGCTCGCGCTCCGAGCCTTTTTTCACTTCCAGCTCCGACGGTTTCAACGATTGGAAAACTTCGTGAAAATCTTTGGTGATATTTTCTACCTGCGAATATTCCTCTGCCAGCTTGCTGCCCAAGGCATCGGCATACTGCTGCCGCAACTGGGAGTAGCGGACGTTTTCGATTTTGTTGAGCAGCATCAATGAAAGCACGTAGTCCGCGAAAAACTCTCCGGGCGCAAGCGGCGGTTTCAGCAAATATTCGTAGTAATAATCGCGCTGCTGGTTTTCCCGGCGGCGCACTTCGACAAGTCCGATGGCCTCCAGGCGTTCACGCGCATCCAGCAAACGATCCAGGGACAGCGAAGAGGCGAGCATGAGACTGCGATGGGTTCCCTCCGCAGAGGCCCCGCTCGCTTCCTGCACACTGTGGACAAGCATTTGGTAGAGGGCGTACGATTCGACGCCAATGATCGGCAAGTACAACTGCGTGACAAACCCCATTTCCGAAAAGCTGAGAGGTCTTGCCAGCCGCACCAGGTAACGATCTTTTGGCAACAATTCGTTCCAGACTAAACGGCGCATCAGATCTTTCCTTCCTGACAAAATTCGATTCTATTATTATAGCATGGCAAACGGATGTGCGTAGAAAAATAACTGGAAAGCAAAATAGCCCCGGCGAAATTCGCAAGAGCGTGAGGAGAGTCCTATCGGTTATCTATCTCTTAATCATTCGGCAACGAAGACTGGCTGCCCCTCGCCTGCGCCAGAAGCTCCTCCAGCTCTTTCATGAATACATTGATATCTTTGAATTGGCGATAAACAGAGGCAAAACGGACGTAAGCGACTTCATCGACGTGGTACAAACGCTCCATGACCTTTTCCCCGACATCGTTGCTCGGGATTTCCGCCTGGCCGCAGCTACGCAGCTCTTTTTCAATGTCGTTCACCACATTTTCCAGCACTTCCAACGGAACAGGTCGCTTCTCGCAGGCGCGCACCAGACCGCGCAACACCTTTTCGCGGCTGAACTCCTCGCGGGTGCCATCCTTTTTCACGATCAAGAGCGGCGTTTCCTCGACCATTTCAAATGTAGTAAAACGACGTTCGCACGATTCGCATTCCCGGCGGCGACGGATTGATTTATTATGGTTAAAGGGGCGCGAATCCAGGACTTTAGTGCCATTGTATTCACAAAATGGACAACGCATATCAGAATCAACTCCAATACTGACAATACATGTCTACAGTGTCCCTCATATTCCAGTCAGAAGTCAAGTCAATCCTTGTACCTATTTAAAGCATAAGTCGAATGGAGTACAATATGGGTACTGTTGGAGGGATTGGAATGCGTTTAGTTTCTTTAAGACAAGCCCAGCCGGGAATGAAGCTCGGCCGTACCGTTTTCACCGAAGATGGAAAAGTGCTGCTTGGCGTCGGTATGCAGTTGACAGAGCGCTTGATATCCGGACTTCAACGATCCGGTGTCGACTCCGTTTACATTGATGATCCACGCACGGAAGACATCGTAGTGGAGGACGTCATTCGTCCGCAGACCAGACAAGTTGCCGTGGAAGTCATTGAAAAAACGATCAAGCAGATCACCAACTCGAACAAGCTGGCCCGCAAAATCTCCCTGAAAGAAATGGGCCTGCATTTTCAACGGGCTTTCAGCTCCATTCTGGACGACCTGATGCAAAACAAGCAGATGGTCGGTCACCTGACCACGATCTCTTCCCATTCTCCATCCCTGTACCATCATTCGGTCAACGTGGCAGTGCTCGCGACGGCAGTCGGCATGTCGCTCGGCTACAACCGGACCCAACTGATGAACCTGGGCATCGGAGCCATGCTGCACGATATCGGCAAGGTCAGTTTGCCGGAGGAGCTTTTGCAGAAAAAAGAGCGCTGGAATGCAGAAGAACAGGAGCTGGCGAAGCAGCATGCGACGCTCGGCTTTGACCTGCTTCGCAAGCAGCACGACATTTCCTTGTTGTCTGCCCACGTCTGTTTGCAGCACCACGAACGGCTGAACGGGAGCGGCTATCCCCAGGGCCTGGTCGGGAAGCAGATTCATGAATTCGCCCAGATCGTCGGTCTTTGCGATATTTATGACTCATTGACCTCTCCGCGTCCCTGGCGCAAGCGCTACATGCCCCAGGATGCTGTCGAATACTTGCTTGGCTCTGGCGGTCATCTTTTCGAGCATCATCTGGTGAACGCCTTTATCAAGCACATCGCGATTTTCCCGATCGGAAGCAGCGTCGTCCTCAATACGGGCGAGACAGGGGTAGTCAGTCGCGTTGACCCGGACTATTCCCATCGGCCGACGATCCGCGTCTTGAAAGACGGGCGCGGCAACGATGTCATCGCTCCCTATGATCTCGACCTGAAAGAAAACATCAAGCTGTTTATCGTCGGCTTCGAAGACGATCAATTGTTTAACATCAGCGGCTTGTCTGAATCTTCTTCTTCGTGAATGGAAATGATAGCGAAAACAATTTGGCTTCGCCCTTTTGACGGCGTAGCCTTTTTTTTGCGGGGAGGGGCAAGCATGACAAAAAGCCCTTTGCCGCTTCGTTTGAAACGGGCAAAGGGCTTGCTCAGTCGAGCTTAGTTGACACCAGCCGCCGCTGCTTCTTTGGCAGTTGCCTGGTTGTGCATTTCCGATACGTGGCGCACGAGGTCTACGACGCGGCAGGAGTAGCCCCACTCGTTGTCGTACCAAGCGATTACTTTTACCTGGTTGGTTCCCATGACCATCGTGGACAGACCGTCGACGATCGAGGAGTTGTCGTTGCCGTTGAAGTCGCTGGATACGAGCGGCTCGTCGCAAAACTCGAGGTAGCCTTTCATGCTGCCTTCGCTTGCTTCGCGCAGCACGCGGTTCACTTCTTCTACGGTTACAGGCTTTTTCGTGTTGATTACCAGGTCCACAACCGATACATTCGGGGTAGGGACACGCAGCGCAAAGCCGTTCAGCTTGCCATTCAGCTCAGGCAATACTTTGCCTACCGCGCGAGCAGCGCCCGTAGTAGTCGGGATGATGGACTCGCCAGCCGCGCGCGCACGGCGCAGGTCTTTGTGCGGGTTGTCGATGTTCACCTGATCGTTTGTGATCGAGTGAATGGTTGTCATCAAGCCTTGCTCGATGCCGAACGCATCGTTGAGCACTTTTGCCACCGGAGCCAGGCAGTTGGTGGTGCAGGAAGCGTTGGACACGATATGGTGATTCGCATGGTCGTAGATGGAATCGTTTACGCCCATGACGATCGTTGCGTCTTCTTCCTTGGCTGGAGCCGTGATGACCACTTTTTTCGCTCCGCTTTGCAGGTGCTTGCCAGCGCCTTCGCGATCCTTGAATTTTCCAGTCGCTTCCACGACGATTTCCACACCCAGTTCGCCCCAAGGCAGCTTGAGCGGGTCGCGGTCGGAAAGGACAACTGTCGCTTTGCCATCTACAATGATTTTGTTGTCTTGTACTTCCACTTTATTTTGCAGGCGTCCATGAATCGTGTCGTATTTCAGCAAGTGTGCAAGCGTCTCCGCAGGATAGCTGGCGTTGATCGCTACGATTTCAATGTTGGGGTCCTGGATAGCGCGGCGGAATACCATGCGCCCAATACGGCCGAAACCATTAATACCAATTTTGATTGTCATAAATAGAAACCCCTTTCGCAATTAAGTTACACTGATCCGTTACTTTCATTATAATAAGTATAACACAATTATCAATGTGTTTTACTGAAAAATAAATATTTGGACGATTTTCCCCTCCTATTTTTTGTACCCACGCAAAGATAAAAGCCGCTCTCCTGCAAGAGAAACGGCTTTTACCTCAACTGGAAGTCATATATGCGCTTGTAACGGTCATGATAATAGAGGACTCGCTGCACATATTGGCGCGTCTCTCCGAACGGAATGTCTTCAATCGTTTCGCGGTGCCCGCTCCACTGTTGGCTTTCCAGCCAGCCGTTCACTTTTCCCGGTCCGGCATTGTAGGCCGCGATGACCTTGATGAGATCGCCCTCGTAGCGGTTCAGCAAAAAGTTCAGGTACCACGTCCCGATCTCGATGTTCATGACGGGATCGTACAAGTACTGCTCGTCTTGCGGACGGAATTTGGCCTGGCTGACGATCCACTCCGCCGTATCCGGCATGATCTGCATCAGGCCGACCGCTCCTTTTTTCGAGACGCGGTCTGTTTTGAAGCCGCTCTCGGAACGGATGACGGCCAAAATCAGATAAGGGTCTACATTGTATTTGATCGCTGCTGTCACGATTTCCTGCTGATACTTGATGGGGTACATCCATTTCCAAACCAAAGGCGTGCCTTGCAGCAAAAAAACGCTCATCAGAACGAGCAGAATGAATGCTGCGCGTTTGCCTGGTCTCATGAGCGCTGCTCCGACCTGATTGCGGCGAGAAGCGCTTCCACCTGCCGCTCAGTCTCTTCGCGGGAAAAGGAGTTGTCGATCAAAAAGTCGGCTTCCAGCTTCTTCTGCTCAATCGGAAACTGGGCGCGCAACCGCTTTTTCGCCTGCTCTTCTTCCAGTTCGTCCCGCTCGATCATCCGCGCAAGCTGCATGTCGTACGGCGCGTAAACCACGACAATTTTCTCGACCATATGCTGCAGCTTGCTTTCAAACAACAGCGGAATGTCCATGAACACGATGTCAGCCCCGTTTGCCTCGGCTGCTTCCGCCTCTTCCCGCATCACTCGCCGTACCTCGGGATGGACGATGGCGTTCAGCTTTTGACGCTCGGACTCGTCTGAAAACACGATCTCCCCAAGCCCTTTTCGGTCAATTTGACCGTCTTCCAACAGGATGTCTCTTCCGAAATGACGCACAATCGCTTCATACGCCGGCTTGCCCGGCTCCACGACCTCTCTGGCGATCTGGTCCGCGTCAATGACCGGAATCCCGCGCTCTCTCAGCATGCCGGTCACTGTGCTCTTGCCAGTGGCAATCCCGCCCGTCAATCCTAAGATCATGCCCATCCTCCTCCCTCGGCAAAAAGTTTACTTTTTCTGGCACACTGGGCAAATGTGGGTTCCTCTGCCCCCCACCACAAAGCGGACAATCTCGGCTCCGCAGCGGACACAAGGCTCATTTTTTCGCCCGTAGACCATGAGCGATTGCTGGAACATCCCCATTTCGCCCTGCCCGTTCACGTAGGACTTGATGGAGCTGCCCCCTTGCTCGACTGCTTCGGACAAGGTAGCGACGATGCTTTCATGCAGTCGGTCGACCTCTTTGCGAGTCAATTTGCCTGCCGGCTTCTCGGGGTGAATCCCTGCCTTAAACAGTGACTCGTCCACATAAATATTCCCCAGTCCCACAATACATTCCTGGTTCAACAGGAGCGGTTTAATTTTTGTTGGCCTGCCTGCGAGCAGCTTGCGCAGGACGTCGGGAGTAAAGCTTTCCTCCAGCGGCTCTACCCCCAGCTTGGCCAGCGGTCCTGTAGCCGTCTCCTGGCCTTTTGGAAAAAGGTCCATCGTCCCGAACTGGCGCACGTCCCGGTAGCGCAGCTCGGTCTGGTCCGTGAAGTGAAACACGACGTGCGTATGCTTCTCCACAGGCTCGTCTGCCTGGTACAGCCCGTATCTTCCTTCCATCCGCAGATGGGAAATGAGCACGTCCTGATCCATGAAAAATTGAATGAACTTGGCCCGCCGCGCGATCTCCTGGATCGTCTGGCCCGCAAGCTGGGCCTTGAACGCTTCCACGTCATCCGGCTGGCGAACGATCCGGGGCAGATGGACACTGACCCGTTCAATCGTTTTTCCCAGCACCAGACTGCGCAATGTGCGGACGACGGTTTCTACCTCTGGCAACTCCGGCATATGCCTCCTCCTCTCGCTGACTGCATTCTCTCTTTTTTGGTTTGGCGGCCTGCCTACTTGGCGTCGTACCAGCTTCGCCCGTCGCTCACGTCCACTTTGAGCGGAACGTCGAGCGCAAGCGCCCCTTCCATGACTTCCGGCACGAGCTTGCGCATGATCGCAAGTTCGTTTTCCGGCACTTCAAACACGAGCTCATCGTGCACCTGCAAAAGCATCCGGCTGGACAGCCCTTTTTGCTCCAGGCTCTCCTGCATGCGAATCATCGCCAGCTTGATGACGTCGGCAGCCGTCCCTTGAATCGGCGTGTTCATCGCTGTGCGCTCCGCGAAGGAACGCAGGTTGAAGTTGCTGCTGCGAATGTCGGGCAAGTAGCGGCGACGGTGCAACAACGTCGTCACGTAGCCGTCCTGCTTGGCCTGCTGGACAATCTCGTCCATCCAGCGCTTCACACCGGAGAAGACGGCGAAGTAGCGCTCGATGAACTCGGCGGCTTCCTTGCGGGTGATGTTCAAGTTTTGCGACAAGCCGTAGTCGCTGATGCCGTAGACGATGCCGAAGTTGACCGCTTTGGCCTGGCGGCGCATCAAGGAAGTCACTTCGCCCTCGCTCACACCGAATACGTCCATCGCAGTGCGCGTATGAATGTCCATCCCTTTCCGGAACGCGTCGATCAAATTTTCGTCGCCGGAAATGTGGGCCAAAATCCGCAGCTCGATCTGCGAGTAGTCCGCTGCCAGCATGTACCAGCCGTCCTCGGACGGGATGAACGCCTCGCGAATTTTGCGGCCTTCCTCCATGCGAATCGGGATGTTCTGCAAGTTTGGTTCCGTGCTGGACAGACGTCCTGTAGCCGTGGTCGCCTGGTTGTACAAGGTGTGCACCTTGCTCGTCTTCGTATGAATTTCTTTTGTCAGCCCTTCAATGTACGTCGAGCGCAACTTGCCGAGCTGACGGAAGTTCAGGATCGCGTCGATGATCGGATGGTACGGAGCCAGCTTCTCCAGCACGTCTGCACTGGTCGAAGGGCCAGTCTTCGTCTTTTTGATGACAGGCAAGGCCAGCTTGTCGAACAAAATTTCGCCCAGTTGTTTAGGCGAGTTGATGTTGAACGGCCCGCCAGCCAGGTCGTAAATCTGTGTGGTTAAATCGGCCAGCTTTTTGTCCAGCTCCTCGCCCATTTGCACGAGACGCTCGCTGTTGACCTTGACCCCTTGTTTTTCCATGCGCGCCAGCACCATGCTGAGCGGCGCTTCCAGATCGCGGAGCAGCTCCACCATTTCGTTTTCCGCCAACTGCTCGCGAAGTACCGGCACGCTCTGCCAAATCGCCGCAGCCTTGTGCGCCACATGTTCGCAGAGCACGTCCATTTCCGGCACGAGGCGCTTGGCCCCTTTTCCGTACACCTCTTCGTCAGACAGCACCCGCACCTGGGCGTACTGGGAAGCGATGCTGTCGAGCGTCGGATTGCTCTCCGAGGCGTTGAGCAGGTAGGAAGCGAGGTAGACGTCAAAGCTGATCCCGTTTGCCTCCAGCCCATGCCATGCCAGCCCTACCGTGTCGCGTTTTCCGTCAAACGCCCACTTTTCCTTGGCAGGGTCGGCCAGCCACGCACAGAACGCCTTCCACTCCCGCGCTACATCCCACGGTACGAAAAGCACCGTTCCTTCCGCTGCCAGTCCGAAGCCAAGAATCGGAGCATGGTGGTAGTTCTCGCCGTCCATTTCGATGTACAAGGCCATCGGGGAGGTCAGCTTGTCTGCGTACTTGTCCGCGTTTTCCTCTGTGACTACTTCAAATTCAAAAGGCTTCGCAGAAGTCTCCTGTCCGCTTCCTTCTGCGGGCTGTGCCACCTTGATTTTGGAGAGCAGCGACTTGAACTCCATCTTTTTGAAAAAGTCGCTGACGAGCGCTCCGTCGTAGCCGTCGTAGGCCGTCTCGTGCACGTCCAGCTCGACCGGAGCTTCGCGCAAAATCGTCGCCAACGCCTTGCTCATGTTGGCCTTGTCCACATTTTCGCGCAAGTTTTCCTGCAGCTTCTTGCCGGAGATGCGGTCGATGTTTTCCAGCACCTTCTCGACAGAGCCGTATTCGTGCAATAGCTTCAGGGCCGTCTTCTCGCCGACGCCGGGCACGCCCGGAATATTGTCGGACGAATCGCCCATCAAGCCTTTCAAATCAATGATTTGCAGCGGCGCAAGGCCGTATTTTTCCTGAATTTCCTGCGGGGTGTACAACTCGATTTCACTGACGCCTTTGCGGGTCAGCGCGACCGATACGTGATCGGACACGAGTTGGAGCATATCCTTGTCCCCGGTAATGACGGTTGTTTTCCAAGCCTGGGCATCCGCATGCCTGGTCAACGTGCCGATGATGTCGTCCGCCTCGTAGCCTTCCAACTCAAAATGCTTGATCGAAAAGGCGTCGAGCAGCTCCCGGATGAGCGGAAACTGTTCGGACAGCTCCGGCGGCGTTTTGCTGCGCCCGCCTTTGTATTCGGCGTACTCGCTGTGGCGGAAGACGACTTTTCCCGCGTCAAACGCAACCATAATATGCGTTGGCTTCATTTCCTCCAGCACGCGAAGCAACATCGTGGTAAAACCGAGGACTGCGTTCGTGTGCAGTCCGGCTGACGTGGACAACAAAGGGAGCGCATAAAACGCCCGGTTGGCTACGCTGTTTCCGTCAATCAACACAAAATGACTCAAGGAATCCGACCCCTCTCGTGGCAAAACTACTATCTTTTATCGTAACATAGGGCGATCGCCTAAGCCAAGCCGCAGATGATGCGGGTAAACACCGGCGCGGTTGAACAGACTATGAAAAAAATGGACAAGGAAGGCGATCATATGTATTTGCTGAAAAGATTTCCGCTCGTACTTGCTATCCTGCTTTTTTGCTTCCCTCTATCGTGGGCAGCGGCCCAAGGCGACACCGCTTCTCCTTTACCGCCAAAACCGAAAAATCTGGTGGCCTTTGTCATCGACGATTTTGGCAACAACATGGCAGGAACAGAGGAAATGCTGAATTTGCCCGTGCCGCTGACTGTCGCGGTCATGCCGTTTATGCCAAGCACGAAGCAGGACGCGGAGCTTGCCCACAAAAAAGGGCACGACGTGTTCGTCCACATGCCGATGGAGCCTGTCAAGGGCAAACGCTCGTGGCTCGGGCCAGGTGCCATTACGACCGATCTGTCCGATGAAGAAATTCGCCAGCGGGTCGAAAAAGCGATTGACGACGTGCCGCACGCCATCGGGATGAACAACCATATGGGCTCCAAGGTGACGGCTGACGAGCGCATCATGCGAATTATCATGAGTGTCGTCAAAAAGCGCGGCCTCATATACCTGGACAGCAAAACGACAGACAAGAGCGTGGCCGGCAAAATCGCCGAGGAGATGGGCGTACCGCACGCGGAAAACCAGATTTTTCTCGACGACGTCTACTCTGTTCCGCACATCACCAAGCAGATGGAGAAAATATGCAAGCTGATCGGCAACCACCCGCTCTGCATCGCGATCGGGCACGTCGGGCCTCCGGGCAAAAAAACAGCCTCCGTTCTGCGCCAGTACATCCCGCGGATTCAGAAGGAGGCCGAATTTGTCACGATTTCACAGCTTATTCATCAAGTCGGCCATTGATCTGCTGGATCAATGGCTCTTGCCACCAGCTTTCTTCTGCGAACGTCTCCATTTTCAGATTTCCTGTCAAGGTCACGTATTCGCTCACGGCTTCTCTGATGGCCTGGGCGATTTTTTCTTGTGACGCAGGAGTGGTCAGCATTTCACGGTCAGAAGCGTTGCTGATAAACCCCATCTCCACGATGACCGACGGACAGTAGCTGTGACGCAGCATGTAGTACGTCTTGCCCTTGACCGGCTTGTCGTTTGTGTTCGCCAGCCGGTTCAGCGAGCTTTGCAGCAGATCGGCCAGCATAAAGCTCTGTTCATTGCTCTGGTAGAGCACGACTGGCCCGCGGCGGCGCGAATCGCTCGACCAGTTCACGTGCAGGCTCAGCATCATTTGCGGCACGATTTCCTTCGCCAAATTTTTGCGCTGGGCGAGGTCGCGAATATGCCGGGAGCGATTGCCCAGCCAGCGGTTGTCGTCGCTCAGCGCGATATCCTCATAGCGATTCAACGCTACGCTGTACCCTGCCTTGGTCAGTTGCTCGTATAGGCGCTTGGCAATTTGCAGATTGATGTCTTTTTCATGCAGATTGCCGTAAGAGGTGCCGGAGTCCACCCCTCCGTGGCCGACGTCGATCAGGATGTGGATGGGGGTCAGCGGGATCGCTTCTGTTCGCGCAGGCATGCACACGAGCAAAAGCAACAACACAACGATGCGGAAAAAGGAATGTAGGTATCTCATGCCTGTAGGATTGCCTGATTGAAAAAAAACCTTTCAGGCAACTGGGTAAGCATAACATTGTGAATTTTTCAGGCGAACGGTACAATAGAAAACATCGTGACTTGTAGCTGACATAAGAAGGTGTACACATGAATCAACCATTGGAAAAGCCGCTGTTTCCCCCGTACTTGGCACTGCTCATCGGGGTGATCGCCATCTCCTCGTCCGCGATTTTCGTCAAGCTGTCCAGCGCGCCTGCGCCGATTATCGCCACGTATCGGCTGATTTTTTCCGTCGTCCTGACGCTTCCGTTTTTGCTCTGGAATCGCGGCGCTCTCGCGGAGATCGGAAACATGAGCAGAAAAGTGTGGCTACTCTGTCTATTGTCCGGCGCATTTTTGGCCAGCCATTTTCTGTTGTGGTTCGAATCGTTGAACTACACGTCTGTAGCCAGCTCAACCGTGCTGGTAACGTTGCAGCCCTTATTCGCCTTTATCGGCGGTTACTTCTTTTTCGGGGAGCGCGTGCGGCTGCTCGCACTCTCGGGCGGATTGCTCGCCATCGCAGGCAGCTTCGTCATTGGCTGGGGAGATTTTCAGGTCGGCGGCATGGCTCTTTTCGGCGACGCGCTCGCCTTGCTCGGCGCGGTGACCGTCACCGGCTACTGGCTGGTCGGCCAGTACGTCCGCCAGCACATGTCTTCGTTTACCTACACACTGGTCGTCTACACGGCGACGAGCGTGATTCTGGTCGCCTACGATCTCGTTCTCGGCTATCCGCTGGTCGGCTACCCTGCACAGGACTGGGGCTGGTTTTTCTGCCTCGCGCTGTTCCCGACCTTGCTCGGCCACTCGATTTTCAACTGGGTCATCAAATGGTTGAACACGACCACGATTTCCATGGGCATTCTGGGGGAACCGATCGGAACCGCCATCCTGGCTTACTTCATTCTGGGAGAAGTCGTCACCGTGCCGCAATGGGTCGGCGGACTGATTATCATCGCCGGTATTTATTTGTTTATTCGCTATAACCAACCAGCAAAAGGAGTGTCTCAAGGTGAACAAGCACCCCCAACCCCGAAAAAGCTTGCGTGAATTTGTGAAAGGCCTGAATGTCTGGGCCAAGATTGGCTGGACGGTTTTGCTTGGTTATATTGTGGGGAGGATTGTGTACTGGTTGTGGAAAGTTTCGTCTTAGGGGATTGCCTTGATCGGTACTTTTGGTGAGGCGAGGAAAGAGGCGAAATCGCTGTAGCTTCTTGGAATCCCTGCTGGGAAGCTTCACTGCATGGCTCCGTGGAAAAAGCGAAACCGCGTCCAAAGTGGTCCATTCAAGGAAGATCGAACAACAGAAACAGCTCGCAGAGGAAACAGGAGAAACAAGCGAAGGTCTTTGGGACTCCTGCCCAGCTTCCCCGCCAGAGGCCCCAAGCACCTGCAGCGGTTTCTCCTGTTTCCTCCCTCCGCTACAGCCACGATCCACGCCATTCTTCCAAGCAGTAAGCCCCAGCACAAAAGCCGGAACAAGCACGCAACAATATAAAAGTAGGGTCACTCCCGCATCCTGACATGAGGCTTGCAGAAGTGACCCTTTCGCTTTTTCGTTTAGGCAGCCGCCTTTTGCTGCTCGGGCGCCTGTGGATTTTTCTTAGGTTTTTTATGCAAAAAGTACAAGAGTGGAATCGACAGCGCAATCGGGATTACGGAGACGAGGAAGGTGTCCCCGATTCCTTGCACCAGCGCTTCCTTCGCCATCATCCCGTACAGGATCGTGCTGGCCCCGCCTGCGGCGCTCGCTGCATCTACCCCTGCCTGCGCGTACAAGCCGGAGATGCCGCTGATAAACTGCGTCGCCATATCCGTATTGAGATTGTCTGCGATCGACGCCATGTGGAAATTTTGGCGCGCCTGCATGATAACCGTCAAAATCGCAATTGCAAACGAGCTCATCACCTGACGCAGCACGTTGGAGAGCGGCGAAGCGTCCCCTACGCTCGTGCGCGGCACGGCGTTCATCCCGACTGTGGACAGCGTCATCATGCACAGCCCGATGCCGACGCCACGGATGGTCAAAATCATGTCCATCCAGGAGTGCATGCTGTCTGCCGCGAGATTGTGCAGCTCATAAGTCGTAACCGTCATGATCGTCAGCCCGACCAGCCCGATCGGGCCGATGCCGTATTTGTCCATCAGCTTGCCGCTGATCGGCATCATGACCGCCATCGCGACAGATTGCGGCATCAGCAAAATCCCCGACTCCATGGCCGTCATCCCCTGGATGTTTTGCAGGAAGATTGGCATCAGGAAGATCCCGCCCATCATCCCCATCATGACGAAGCCCGAAGTCAAGATACTGATCGAAAATACCGGGATTTTCAGCAGCCGCAGATCCAAGAGCGGCTGTTCTTTTCCCAGCTCCACCCAGACGAACAGCGCCAGGCTCATGATCGCCACGAAGAACAGGCTGACGATGTAAAACGACGTCCATCCCTCTGCCTGCCCTTTGCTGAAGGCGAGCAGAAGTGCGCCAAAGCCGACAATCGCCAGGAAAGCCCCGAGGTAGTCGAACTTCAGCTCCGGCTTTTTCGGCGTTTCCTTGAGCAGCACCATACTCATGATAACGGCGAAAATCCCGAACGGAACACCGATCAAAAACAAAAACTGCCAGCTTAAAAATTCGATGAGGTACCCGCCCAATGTCGGACCGAGCGCGGGCGCCGTCATCGAGGCAATCCCGAAAATCCCCAGCGCCATCCCGATCTTTTCGCGCGGGACGATCATGTAAATCATCGACATTCCGATCGGCATAATCATCCCGCCACTCACGCCCTGCACGACGCGAAAGGCGATCAGCGAAGAATCGCTCCAGGCGAGCGCGCAGAGGACGGAGGAGATCGTAAAGGCCGCAAGCGACAGGACGAATATTTTTTTCGCCCCGAACTTGGCCGACAGCGAACCGCTCATCGGAATCATGACGGCGTTTGCCAGCATGTAGCCCGTCAAAACCCATTGCATGGTCTCCGTCGTGGAGCCGAAAATACTGACCATGGTGGGCAGGGCAACGTTAATCAAACTGTTATTCAAAATCGCAACGAAGGTTCCCGAGAGGATCGCGACCAGTGACAGCCACATGCCGCCACTGCCGCTTTTGTCCTCCCGCTGTGCCACCGCTTCCGCCATGCCATCACCCCCGTTAGTTTGCGATTACCTTGGTGCCCTCGGACAATTTGTCTGTCGGATTCAGCACGATCTGATCGTTGTCTTTCACACCTTGGGTTACTGTTGTCCACTCACCGCTGGCGCTGTCTACAGACACTTCCACCTGATGGACGACGTCGTTGTCCACGGTGTAAATGTAATGCTTGTTATCTTTTTCCAGAACAGCCGAGCTTGGCACTTTCATTCCCTGGCTCGCCTGACCTTGCAGCACGACCTCCGCTACCATCCCTGCGCGCAGCAGTCCTTCCTGGTTGCTCACTTTGACCTTGATCGGGAACGAGCTGCTGTTGGCGTCAGAAACCGGGGAGACGAACTCGACAGTTCCTTTCAGAACCTTGCCGCCCAGACTGCCTACTTTGACGTCAACCGTAGAGCCTACTTTGACATTGTTGATCTGATCCTGGGAGACGCTCGCCTCCACCTTCACGTCAGACATGTTCACCAGCACCAGAAGCGGCGAGCCTGCTGCCGCCATCTCGCCCGGATCAATCGAGCGCTTCGCGACGATTCCGCTGATTGGCGCGCGAATGATCGTGTTGTCATAGCTGCTTTTCGCCAGCTCCAGGCCGGAATTGAGACGGCTTACTTCCGCTTGCAGGGCTGCGACCGTATCCGCAGTCGGACCCGCTTTCGCCAGATCGTACTGCGCCTGTGCCTGCTCCAGACCAGTACGCGCCTTTTCCAAATCGAGCGAAACTTTTTCCAATTCCGCCTGGGACAGCGCTCCTGCGTCAAACAAAGCTTTCATCCGGTTGTAGTTGCTCTCTGCTACTTTCAAACCTGCCTGCGCTTGCGTCACGACGCTTGCCAACTGTGTGAGCTGCTCGTTGCGCGCGCCTGCTTTTGTGTCGCGCAGCTTTGCGTTTGCTCCGGCAATCGCGGCCTGTGCCTGGTTGATTTGCTGCTGGTAATCGGCTGCTTCCAGCGTCACCAGGACATCTCCTGCCTTGACGACAGAGCCTTCCTTCGCGTTGACGCTCGCCACTTTGCCCGATACTTTGGAGACGACCTGAATCTCGTCCGAAGCGGCAATTTTCCCGCTCGCAATCAGGCCGGATTGCGAGGACGTCACCTTCCACGTCTTTACAACCGGGATGCTTTCCTCTCCTGTCGAAGCAGAAGACGTATCACTACAGCCTGCGGTAATGAGCGAAATTGCCATCAGCACAGCCGCGATCGATTTCCATTGAGCTGTCTTTTTCATGCCAGATTACATCTCCTTCACTTGCACTTTGATCTCGGCGTTCAAACCGGCAGCCAAATGTAGACCTGCTGTGTCGTCAATGGCAATTTTAATCGGAATCCGCTGGGTGACCTTTGTGAAGTTCCCGCTAGTGTTTACGGCTGGCATCAAGGAAAACGTGGAGTTGGTTGCTTTGCCGATCTCCATCAGATGGCCAGTCAGCTTTTTGCCCGGGTAGGCATCCAGCGTAAATTCTACCTTTTGTCCCAGTTTCAGTCGCTCGATCTCGGTTTCTTCCAGGTTGGCGGAGATGTACAGCTTGCTCTCGTCAATCACCAGCGCAACGGATTGTCCTGTGGAAACAATCTCGCCTTCCTTCGCCTGCGTTTTGATGACCGTGCCAGTGATCGGGGAACGCAGCACGCTGTTTTCCAAAAGGTTTGTCGCGATGTTGGTCGTGTCTTGCTGCCCGACGATCTGGTCGGCTACGACTGTGTCGCCTTCTTTGACAGTGAGGGCAGTCAGCTTGCCTGTCATTTTGGGCATGACCCGATAAATGTCCCCTGCCACTCTGGCATCCTGCGTCGTTACGTAATGTTCACCCTGATACCAGTAGTAGTAACCGATGCCCCCGCCCCCTACAACGAACAGGAGCAAAATGACATACAATACCAGTTTTCGCTTCATGGTTTCTCCTCAGCTTTCTCTCTCTTCTAGTTTCGCAATCAACGTTTCCATCGAGTAAATAATGCCGTCCAGGTCTTCATCCGAAAAACCGTGGAAAATCCGCTTGTAAAATTCCTCTGAAAAAAGGTCCACCTTGGCAAACAGTTCTGTAATCTTCTCCGTTTTCCGAATCCAGACGACACGGCGGTCTTTGTCGTCGCGGACACGCTCGACCAACTGCTCTCTCTCCAGCCGGTCAATGATGCCGGAAACGGTACTGTACGACAGATCGACAGCTTTGCTTAGCTGGCCGATCGTCTTGGGATCGCAATGAATTTGCCGGATGACCATCAACTGAGGAACGGTCAAGCCGTACTTGCTCAGCTCCTTCGTAGCCATCGTCGCAAACGTCTTGTTCAGACGCTTCAGCAATTCCCGTATATGCAAAGGCTTGTTCATGATGCACTCCTTTCCTACCTAATATTTCGGACACGAAATTTTTATCACAGGAAACACTATACGACTTTTTTGATTCCGTGGCAACTATTTCTTTAGGTTAAATTTTAACTAGGTAATTGTAAACGCTACCTTGCCAACCGCGCTGGCGAAACCTTCCGTTTTTCGCTCTCCATACAAAAAAACCAACATGCCCATGCAGCTCAAGGCAATGTTGGTTCTGTGATGGTCTCGGGGCTTGCAGGCCCTTCCTCCGGCGTATTTTGGCGCACGCTCGGCACGTGGCGCGGCTCGTATTCGATCTCGGGAAAAGAGTTCACAGTCACGTACATCGTCCCGTTTCCAGCGATGGCGCGGATCATGACCGGGTATGCATACTTGTTCTGAAAGACAAAATCCGGGCCGTGCCAGCTCACGGTCGCATCCCGGCCAGGGGGCACATAGGCGACGTTCCTGCTGTGGGAATAGCGCTGCATAATATGCAAGCCCGCCTTGTCGACCGCATTGAACAAGGTCGAGGACACTTGGCAAATCCCGCCTCCGATCCCTTCGGAAAGCTCTCCCCTGACGATGATGGGCGCTTGCAGGTAGCCTTTTTCCTTCGTCCTTTGGCCAACTAATTTATTGAAGGAAAAAATTTCTCCCGGCAACACGACGTAGTTGTTGAGCGCCTGTGAAGCGAGCCTGATGTTGTGAGAGCGGTTTTTGTTCCGCGAATTGAAATAGGTGGCATACTGCCCGATCACTTTTTTCCGAACTTGGCTGAGGAGAGCCTTGTCCACCTTTGGATACACTTCCTGGTAGGAGACTTGCATGGTCGCAGCGCCCTGCCCGTAGTAATACTGGTAAAACCGCTCCAAAAAAGCAGCCTCGTCCAGCTTGCGGCCTTTTTTCTCGGGAACGATGGCGCCGTGCGCATTAATCGTCGCATTGATCGGCGCTACATACGCTTCTTTGGCTACTGCGTCTATCAATTTTTGCAAACGGTAGTCATCCGCGACAGGGACACCGTCAACAGGCAAGGTATAATCCGCTCGGTCCAGGATGGCTACCGTTTTGTCTCCCACCTCGACGTGCAAAAAGTTGGTCGGATCGAGGGGATTGGCTAGCAAAAGCAAAGCCAGAGTCAAAGCAAAACCCATCCGGCCACTCACCTCCTTCCTGTAGTATGAGCAGCCGAACGGGTTTCATGCGGTCATGCGCTGTGTCTTTATCCCATCCGCGCCAGTCTGCTCATGATCGCCTGGGCGACCGCTTTGAGCCTGGACTGGTCCGCAGCCTCGCTGTACAGATTGTTCAATTGATCGCGCAGTTCTTTGGCAGCGAGCAAGGACGCCGTAGCTTCCTTGATTTTTTGCGTGTAGCGAGCCTTGATGTCGGCAAGCTCCTCCTGGTACTTCTCGTCGGTGCCAGGAGCGATGGCCCGCGTGTACATGTCGATGACTTCGTCTGTCTCCTTGCTGGGGAAGTATTCGTGCGGGGCGGTGCTGTCGAAAATAGCCAGCCCTTTTTCCGGCACGATCACCATATCCAGGCTGTGCGGGTCCAGCCCGCAATGGTACACCTCCACGTCGTAGCCGCGGTTTTCCGCTTCGACTACCAACTTTTTCAGCATGGTCGACTTGCCTGATCCCGGTCTTCCTTTGATGAAGTAGCGCTTCTGCAACGAGTCTGTCAGCTTCATGATGTGATCGACAGGCCCATGCGGCGTGGCGGCCCCCAGGTACATTCTGCGCACCCGTGCCTTTTTGCCAAGCTTTTCCTCGCCAAAAAACAGCGCGATTACTTCTTCCGTAACGCGGTTGGCTTCCTCGCGGTTCAAGTTTTCAATGTACGGCGCTTCCCATTCATCGTGAATGCGCAGCGCTTCCCCGAACGACTGATAAGCGGCTTCGCTCTTGGCAAAAATCTCCTCGTACCACGCCGCGATTTGTTTTTTGTAAGGGGCCAGTTGTTCGATGCCGACCGCCGTTTGCAAATTGACCTGGATTTCCGTCACACCGGGCGCAGCAGGTCGCCAGATGCGAGGATAGCTGCCGTCCATAATGGCGACCCTCCACTCGTGAAAAACAACGCCGTCGTATTGCCCGTTCACAAACGGAGAGTGAATCCACTCCACCTGATTCGTCTTGCGCGACATCTCCTTGCCGATGGCTTCGATGAGCGGGGACGTGACTCCCTCCACGACTCCTGACAGGATGTAGACGCGCTCCAGCCCTTGCAGGACCGAATCGTAAAACGTTTTGTATCCTCGCGCCGTGTTGCCTGCGGCGTATATGTGGCGTACTTGTTTTGCCATGCCATTCCCTCCCGTACTTCTTTTGCTGATAATGGGGTTGAATCGTTGTATTGTATGCAGCCAGAAGGAAATAGGCGTCTGTCATGAGCGGAAAAAGCCGCTGCAAGCTTGAGACGGCTCGCAGCGGCTTTTTGGCGTTTGTGGCTTTTTGCTCCGGCAAGACGTTCTCGCCCGGGCTTATTTGTTCAGGTCGGTCATTTTGCCTGTGGACATGTAGATGATCCATTCGCAAATATTCGTGACGTGATCGGCAATCCGCTCCAAATATTGCGCCACCAGCAAAAGATGCGTCCCTTGGGAAATCGCGCTGCCGTTTTTGGTCATGACTTCGATCAAGTCACGGAAAATCGTTGCAAACAGCTTGTCGACGATATCGTCGCGAGCGGCGATCTCTTCTGCCGCTTCCTTGTTGCGGGCGATATAGGCATTCAGGCAATCTCGCACCATCGCTTTTACATGATCGGCCATCAACGGGATGTCAATCAGCGGCTTGATATACGGTTCAGCCATCAGGCGGCGTGTCGTTTTGGCGATGGAGACCGCATGATCGCCCATCCGCTCCAGGTCCGTCACCAGCTTCAGCATCGTTCCCAGACGGCGCAGGTCACTCCCTACCGGCTGCTGCAAAGCGATCAGGCGGAAGCATTCGCTCTGTATCTCCTGCTCCAGCTCGTTGATGACCGGATCGGCGGCAATGACCTGCTCTGCAAGCTGAACATCCCGCTCCACCAAACTTTTAATCGATTTATGAATGGCTTCTTCCACCAATGTGCCCATGGACATGAGCTTGCGATGCAATACGTCCAACTGCTCTTCGAAAGCGTGCCGCGACATGTTCCTCGTCCCCCTTCATTTGTCTGACACGACAAATAGTACAAGGGGATTGTATTGCACGGGTAAAGCTACTATTTTGTTTGTGTAAATATTTCAGCCGAGCGGCAAAGTGACGGTAAAGGTGGTGCCTTTTCCTTCCACACTCTCTACCCCGATCTGGCCGTGCAAGTTGTCGACGAGGTGTTTGACAATCGCAAGGCCCAGCCCCGTTCCGCCGGAGTCGCGGCTGCGCGCCTTGTCGACACGGTAAAAGCGCTCGAAAATGCGCGTGAGGTCTTTTTCCGGGATACCTATGCCCGTATCGGAAACCTGAATCGTCACGTGTTCGTCGTCTGCTTCTGTCCTGATCGTGATCTCTCCGCCTTCCGGAGTGTAGGCGATCGCGTTGGTCAAAAGGTTCAGGACGATTTGCTGGAGACAATCTTTGTCTGTCATCAACCAAATGTCCGGCTGGCTGTCCGGCAGCGTCACCTTCAACTGCTTTCTCTGCGCCTGGTCGTGCATGATCGCCGCTGCCGAGCGGATCAGCTCCTGCACATGCACGCGGCTGAGGTGCAGGGGAATCCGCTTCTGTTCGATTTTGGACAAGTCCAAAATGTCGCGGATCATCCGGTACAGCCGTTCGCTCTCATCCGAAATAATTTGCAGGAAATTGCGGCACGTTTCCTCGTCCTGCATCGCCCCTTCCAAAAGCGTCTCTGTAAACCCTTTGATGGAAGTAATCGGCGTCCGCAGCTCGTGCGAGACGTTGGCGACAAAGTCGCTGCGCATCTTTTCCAGGCGGCGAATGTCGGTGATGTCGTGCAGCACGACGACGACGCCTCGCGATTCCCCTTTAAAATTGATGTACGGGGCAAAATTGACGTCGAGCACGCGCTCCTGCGGATAGTAAATGTGGATCTCCTGCCGGAACTTCTCGCTTTTGTCCAGGCATCTGTCAATGTATTGGGACAGGCCAAAGCTTTTGCCTGCCTCGATGTGCAGCTTGCCTACCAGCTCGTGTCCGGCTGTTCCGAGCAGCTTTTCCACGGCGGGGTTGACGAGCATGATTCTGCGCTGCTCCGAGATGAAAATGACCCCGCTCGTCATGTTGGTCAGCACCCCGGCGAGCCGCTGCTGGTTCTCGGAGATTTCGTACATTTGCTGTTCCAGGCTGGACGCCATGAAATTGATGGCGCCGGCGAGCTGGCCGATCTCGTCCTTGGCCTTGATCCGTACCCGGCTCTCGTACTGGCGCTGGGTAATGTTGCGGGCGACTCGCGTAATTTCCTCGATGGGACGAATAATCGAAAAGGAGATGCGCGACACCACAATCGAGCCGACGACAAGCGTCACCAGCAAGCCTGTCAGCAGGCTGTACCACATGTTGTGGATCGTGTCCGTAATGTCTTTCATCGACATGGCCGAGCGGACGGCACCGACGATGTTCGTCCCCTGCTCGACGGGCACGGCTACGTACATCATGTCATAGCCCAGCGTCTCGCTAAAGCGGCGGGAAATGCCGGTCTCTCCATTGAGCGCCGCGAGCATTTCCGGCCTGTCGTGGTGGTTCTCCATCTCATCGGCATGGGAGGAGTTGTCGTACAGCACCTCGCCTTCCAGGTTGATGATGGTCAGGCGGACTTCGTCGGATGGCGCCACCTGGAGGACGCGATCCGCGAGCATCTCCTGATTGTCAAAAACGGTCGGGAAGCGGACAGCCTGGGCAACCAGCTTGGACTCGCGGGACAAAAGCTCATGCAGCGATTGCAGGTAGGAATTTTCCAATACCTTCGCAAAGTACATCCCCATCAACAGGAGGACCAATGAGATTAATCCCAGAATGGTGAAGGTGAGTTTGATACGAAAGCGAGTCAAGGTCGTGCCTCCCGTTTGTTATCCTTCCAGTTTGTATCCCAAGCCGCGAACGGTTTTGATGTAGCGCGGGTTTTTCGTGTCTTCCTCCAGCTTTTCCCGCAGGTGGCTGACATGCACGTCCACGATCCGGGAGTCCCCGATAAAGTCGTAGTTCCAGACGGCGTTCAGCAGTTGGTCGCGGGTGAGCACGCGCCCCTGGTGGCTGGCGAGGTAGTTGAGCAGTTCGAATTCTTTTGGAGTCAGCTCTACCTTTGTATCTTTGCAAAAGACTTCGTATTTTTCCGGGTAGATGCGGATGTCGCCAAACTGGAGCACGACATCTTCCGGCGCAACCGCCGCTTCCGGGGTTGCCTGAATGCGGCGGAGAATGGCTTTTACGCGGGCGATTACTTCGCGCGGGCTGAACGGCTTGGTCAAATAGTCGTCAGCGCCCAGCTCCAGACCTAATATTTTATCCAGCTCATCGTCTTTTGCGGTCAACATGAGGATTGGCGTGTTAATGCGCTCCTGGCGCAATGTTTTACAGACGTCCATGCCGTCCATTTTGGGCAGCATCAAGTCGAGAATGATGAAATCGGGCTGCTCGCTTTTCACCATGTCGAGCGCCTGTCTGCCGTCAAAGGCGGTCACTACCTGGAAACCCGATTTTTCCAGATTGAATTGCAGCAGCTTCACGATGGAAGCTTCGTCATCCACTACCAAAACCTTAATCATTTTATCCGTTTCCCCCTACCAATGCGATGCTGCAGATTAATTGTTTTCAGACCTTCGTCCTCTGGTTTGTTTCTTCTCTCTACACCTCTCAGTCTGCCAATGCTGAAACCGGAAGACAAGTAATTTTTTTGTAAAAGTGTTTGGAGGCTGGCTGTGGTGGGTGTGGCTTGGGCGTTCCGTTGGTTCTTTGGAGTAGTATGCCTCGAATGAGGGGTGGGCATCAGGGAGGGGATGTTAGGCTTCGGGGGGTGTTTTGAAAGGTCCCTTGGTCGTAGGGCCTTTTGCTCGTAGCTTTGGCTTCGGCTCGTCCCGGTAATTTTGAAAGCCCTTGATCGCAGCTTTAGCTTCGGTTCGTCCCGGTGTGTTTTTTGAAAGCCCCTTGATCGTAGCTTTCGTGGCGGCGAGGAAAGAGGAGAAATCGCTGGAGCTTCTTGGGATCCCCGCTGGAAGCACTACTGCCCGGTTCCAGGGAAAAATGAAACCGCGTCCAAAGTGGTTTATTCAGGATGTGTCTCAGAGTGGACGCTTAAAAGCGTGTTTCGTTTTTTCCCTTCCACCTCGGTCGGGATCCCAAAGAGCTTTCGCGTATTTCTCCTCTTTCCTCGTCAGGGGCTAATGATGTTGATGGGGGTTAAAAGAATTGAAAAGCTTGAAAACATTTTGGCAAAGAAAATTTGGGGCGTCCCCATAGAAGTAATTGACAGAAATCCACTAAAAAGATGGGAATTAATCGCATTTATATTAAACGGGGTGGCTATGTATATTCAGTAAAATCTCGTCTTGCTTTGCAACAAATAATCGCTTCCCGTATGGCCAGCCTCATCTTCTTTCCATTTGTTCCTTCACATTCGATCAATGCAAAATCCCAATAGAACCCTTCACCGGAGTATCGACCTACTCGGCTTTTCCCAAAGAACGCCTGACCGAACCTCACAGCTCGTAGAGGAAGCGAAAAAAAACACAAGGTTTTAGAAGAATTCCTACCGAGCCAGAGGAGCAAAAGGAAAACACGCAAAAAACTCCCCCAAGCCAAAGGCGCCTTGCACTTCATTCGTCTCGCAACTACTTCGGCCGAGCAGTTCGCCCCGCCCGCCACCGGACAAAGACGTCATTTGCTTCACCTCCACTGGACGTTCCCGCAAAAAAAGACGCCTTTCGCGAAGAAAGGCGTCTTGGTTATTCATCTCGACCCGGCTATTTCAAAACAGCCAGGACATTGCGCACGGAATCAGCCGATTTGTCGAGGGCTGCTTTTTCCTCTGCGGTGAGTTCCAGCTCGATCACTTTCTCGATCCCGTTTGCCCCCAGGAGGGTCGGAACACCGAGGTAGAGATCGTGGTAGCCGTACTCGCCTTGCAGAAGCGCAATGGATGGCAGGATACGTTTTTTGTCCTTGATGATCGCTTCAGCCATCTGCACCAGCGAGGCAGCCGGGGCGTAATAGGCGGAACCGTTACCGAGCAGGTTGACGATTTCGCCGCCGCCTTTGCGGGTGCGTTCGACGATCGCATCGAGGCGATCTTTCGGGATCAATGTTTCCAGCGGAATGCCGCCCGCGTACGAGTAGCGCACCAATGGAACCATGTCGTCGCCGTGTCCGCCGAGCACGAAGCCTGTCACGTCTTCAACAGAGACGTTCAGCTCCATTGCCACGAAGGTACGGAAACGCGCCGTATCCAGCACGCCGGATTGCCCGATTACGCGCTCTTTCGGGAAGCCGGACGTTTTGTAGAAGGTATAAGTCATCGCATCAACAGGGTTGGAAAGAACGAGCACGATCGAGTTTGGCGCATACGTTTTCACTTGCTCCGCCACCGACTTCATGATGGCTGCGTTTGTGTTCACCAGGTCGTCGCGGGACATGCCAGGCTTGCGGGCAATCCCTGCGGTGATGATGACCAGATCGGCACCTTTGATGTCCTCGTAGCTGGCTGTGCCTGTAATGTTGGCGTCAAACCCCAGTACAGGAGAAGACTCCATCATATCCAACGCTTTCCCTTTTGTTGGGTTTTCCAGTTGCGGAATATCAACCAATACGACGTCGCCCAGTTCTTTTTGCCCCAAAATAAATGCTGTGGTTGCACCAGTGAAGCCACTACCGATAACAGCGATTTTTTTACGGTTGAATGCCATGACTTAACTCCCCTCCAAAATGTAAGGTAATCGTTGCCAAACTATCTTTATCTTACATGTTTTGAATCAGCGCGTCAGCAAACTCGGAGCATTTCAGCTCGGTTGCACCTTCCATCAGGCGAGCGAAATCGTACGTTACGGTTTTCGCGGAGATGGTTTTTTCCATGGAGTTGATAATCAGGTCAGCCGCTTCGTTCCAGCCCAGGTGACGCAGCATCATTTCTCCGGACAGGATCACGGAGGATGGGTTCACTTTGTCCAGACCAGCGTATTTAGGCGCTGTACCGTGAGTTGCCTCGAAGATCGCATGGCCAGTCAGGTAGTTGATGTTTGCGCCTGGAGCGATACCGATACCGCCAACTTGTGCAGCCAGCGCGTCGGAGATGTAGTCACCGTTCAGGTTGAGGGTTGCTACTACATCGTACTCGGCAGGACGAGTCAGGATTTGTTGCAGGAACGCGTCCGCAATCACGTCTTTTACGATGATTTTGCCAGCCGCTTCTGCTTCTTTTTGCGCTTTGTCAGCGTCGCCGCCTTCAGCCTTGATGCGGTCGTATTGTGCCCAAGTGAACACTTTGTCGCCGAATTCCGCTTCAGCCACTGCATAACCCCAGCTTTTGAACGCGCCTTCGGTGAACTTCATGATGTTGCCTTTGTGTACGAGGGTAACGGATTTGCGGTTGTTGTCGATCGCGTAGTTGATCGCTGCGCGAACCAGACGCTCTGTACCGTCTTTGGAAACAGGCTTGATCCCGATACCGGAAGTTTCCGGGAAGCGGATTTTCTTCACGCCCATTTCTTTTTGCAGGAATTCGATTACTTTTTTCACTTCCGGAGTGCCTTCTGCCCACTCAACACCAGCGTAGATATCTTCTGTGTTCTCGCGGAAAATAACCATATCTGTCAATTCAGGATGTTTCACAGGGGATGGAACGCCGTCGAAGTATTGAACAGGACGCACGCAAGCGTACAGATCCAGCTCTTGGCGCAGCGCCACGTTGATGGAACGGATACCGCCGCCTACTGGTGTAGTCAGAGGACCTTTGATGGCGATCAAGTATTCGCGGATCGCTGTCAATGTATCTTCTGGCAGCCACTCGTTGTATTGATTGAACGATTTTTCTCCTGCGAATACTTCGAACCAAGCGATTTTTTTCTCGCCGTTGTATGCTTTTTCTACCGCTGCATCCAGTACGCGAACGGAAGCTTTCCAGATGTCAGGGCCAGTACCGTCGCCCTCGATGAAAGGAATGATCGGGTTGTTTGGAACTACCAGTTTGCCGTTATCAACCGTAATTTTTTCGCCGGCAGTTGGTTGTGCAAGGTTTTTGAACACAAGAATCCCTCCAGTGGTGAAGATAATAGGTGATTATGAATATTTCCAGACGTAGGAGAACTACCACTGCTTGTGGTAGTTCTCAAGCTTGCGCTTAGGGAACAGTTGCCCTCCACGCTCGAAAATAGCGAGTGTTTAGCGGCGGTCAATCGGAACGTAGTGTTGGTTGACCGGACCGGTGTAATCCGCGCGCGGACGGATCAGGCGATTGTTTTCATACTGTTCCATGATGTGAGCCGTCCAGCCGGACATGCGGCTGATAGCGAAGATCGGTGTGAACAGGTCAGTTTCCAGGCCGAGAGAGATGTACACGGAAGCGGAGTAGAAGTCAACGTTTGGCTTCAGTCCTTTTTCCTTGGAAATCATGTCGTCGATTTTCACGGACATTTCATACAGCTCTGGACGACCGATTTGCGCGGTCAGCTTTTGGGACATTTGCTTCAGCCATTTCGCGCGCGGGTCACCATCTTTGTAGACGCGATGTCCGAAGCCCATGATTTTCTCTTTGTTGTCCAGCTTGGCGCGGATGTACGATTCTACGTTGTCGAGGCTGCCGATTTCCACCAGCATTTTCGCAACCGCTTCATTGGCGCCGCCGTGCAGAGGGCCTTTGAGCGTGCCGATGGCAGAGACGATACCGGAGTAGATATCAGTCAAGGTCGCAACGGTTACGCGAGCAGCGAAGGTAGATGCATTGAACTCATGGTCAGCATGCAGAACCAGCGCAACGTCAAACGCTTTCACTGCTGTTTCTGTCGGCTCTTCGCCAGTCAGCATGTAGAGGAAGTTTTGGGCGATGGTGAAATCTGCACGAGGAGCAACTGGCTCCAGACCTTTGCGCATGCGCTCGTAAGCGGCAATCAAGGTAGGAGTTTGAGCCATCAGACGGATGGATTTGCGATAGTTGGCTTCAGGAGACATGTCTTGCGCTTCTGGGTCGTAGAGCGCTAACGAAGAGACAGCTGTGCGCAACGCCGCCATTGGGTGTACGCCTTTTGGGTAGTGGCGGATGCTCTCCAGCACTTCTTTTGCCACTGTTGCATTTTCACCCAATTGTTTTTTCAAAGCGTCTAGCTGATCACGCTTCGGTAACGCTCCATGCCAGAGCAAATATACAACCTCTTCAAAAGTTGCATGTTCTGCTAACTCATCGATGTTGATCCCGCCATAGCAAAGAACCCCATCGACGATCGAACAGATCGATGATTGAGCGGCAACGACGCCTTCTAGTCCACGTGTTGTTGTCATAGAACTCCCTCTCCTTTTCCACTCAAGTAGTAGCGCTTATCCAGTCCTCGCTTGTCCTTGTGACTGATAAACGACTTTATCCACAGCAAATATGAAGTTGATGGCAGCGGTTTCTTTCATCCACCACTCTTGTCAGGGAATAGATCCACGCAAATCCTTAGAACATGCCAAGGGGGAGAGGCGAGTGAAAAGAATCCACTATAAGTCGACCCAATTATAAAAGATTATTGCGATTTTGTGAATAAGATTGGCGAAAAAATGTTTCAAAGGATGAAACCCGGTTTTGTTTTTTGCGCGAACTTGCTCCATTTGTCCGGCTTGCTGCATAATAGTTCCATAAGGATTTGTGTGCTGTTCGATGGCAGAAAGGAGACCTTTGTTGAATCAGGAAAACTGGGTGGAGCGCCTCTTTCAGATCATTCGCTTTTTCTGGGTTTGCCTGCTTGTTTATGTAGGAATTTGGCTGTTTCAGTTTGCAACACCCTTACTTTACCCATTTATAATTGCTTTAGTCATCGCGCTTTTGATCCACAAGCCGGTCACGTTCGTCACGCAAAAGTTCAAGATTCCGCGCTGGCTGTCGGTCACTCTCGCCCTGCTCGTCTTGATGCTGCTCGCCATCGGGCTGGCGACATTGGTCGTCTCGGAAACCGTCGTGGAGATCGGCGAGCTGGCCAAGCGCCTGCCGGGATTCGCCCAGGAGCTGTCCGAGTATTTGCAGCGGACGATCTCGCAAGACTTTTTGCTCGGCATCTACAACCAGGTGCAATGGATTTACGACCAGCTTGACCCGAACTACAAGGACAAAATTAGCAATACGGTCGGAAGCGGCATTACTTCCATCACCCACGCCGGGCAAAACCTGATTGTCAGCTTCCTGGACGGCCTGAAAAACGTGCTCGTCTCCCTGCCGAACATGGCTACCGTATCGGTTATTTCCATCATGGGCGCGTTCTTTATTTCCAAAGACTTCTTCCTCTGGGAAGCGCGCTTCCGCCGCCTGTTGCCAAGCGGCGTCAACAACCGGCTGGACCAGATTTTCCGCGACCTGCGCGGCGCTTTGCTCGGTTTTCTCAAGGCGCAGTTGACGCTCATCTCGCTGACGGCCGCCATCGTGATCGTCGGCCTTCTCATCATGCGCGTCGAATACGCGATTACGATCGGGCTGATTACCGGCCTGGTCGATCTGCTGCCGTATCTCGGAACGGGAACCGTCTTCGTTCCGTGGATCATCTACCTGTTTTTCAAAGGCAACTACACGATGGTCATCGGACTGTCCATCCTGTACGCGGTCGTTCTCATCTTCCGCCAGATCATCGAGCCAAAGGTCGTCGCGGAAAGCGTCGGTCTCGATCCGCTGCTCACGCTGGTCGCCCTGTTCGTCGGCCTGCAACTGTTCGGCTTTTTGGGGCTGATTATCGGCCCTGTCTCGCTCGTATTGATTAACGCGCTGGTCAAAGCCAACGTGTTCGTGGACATCTGGACCTACATTCGGGGAAAACGCACCTAACAAAAGAACCGCTTTCGGGCTAGCCGTGAGGCCGTCGCTCGAAGCGGTTCTTTTTGACAACTGCTCTTTTATCTGCGGAAAAAGAATTGGATGCGCCCCGACGAGATCAAATACCACAGCCATTGTTTCAGCAGGTGGCGCAAAATCATGCGGGTGTACGGAATGAGAAAAATCAGGCCGATCACGTCGGAGACAAAGCCTGGCAACAGCAGCAAAATGCCGCCGATCAGAATCAGCGCGCCGTCAATAATCGTCTCTGTCGGCATCTGCCCCCGTGCCAACTGGAACTGCAGCGTGCGAAACACCTGGACGCCTTGCTGCTTCGCCAGCCAAGCCCCGAGCAGCCCGGTCAGGATCACCAGCAAAACCGTGTTCCAGCCGCCGATGAGCGAGCCGACCGTAATCAGCCCCCACAGCTCCAAACCGAATCCGACGACAAACAGGATGATGAGAAAGCGCAGCATGCTACTCCCCTCCTTTATACTGGGCATCCAGCCAGGCGTAAACCTCCGGCTCTGTTCTGGACAAGCGAATCGGCTTCAGCTCTGCGTTCGTAAAAACGTGTATCGTCTCGCCCGACACGAGCAGCTCCTGGTCCGACACGCGGATAATATCGTAAGCAAACGCTAGTCGAACGGCACTCAGCTCCTTGACCCGCGTCTGGATTTCCACCACATCGTCGTAGCGGGCCGGCTTTTTGTAGGAGAGCGACGCGTCCGTGACCGGCAGCAGCACGCCTCTTTCCTCCAGCTCGCGGTAGGTAAGCCCCGCATTGCGGATCAATTCGGTTCGTCCTACCTCAAACCAGTTCAAGTAATTCGTATGGTAGACCACGCCCATCTGATCTGTCTCGCCGTAGCGCACTCGCAGCCGATGGGCATGAATAATCGGACTCACTCATCATCGCCCCTTTCTCTATACGTATATTGTACCATAGACAAACTGGTCTTGCGGTCTGGCTGGTATGTCAATTTTTCATTACGTCAATACTCGAAAAAAATAAACTGGCGCAAACAGGAAAGTAGGAAAAGGAATGTGGGGAGCAACCGTTGTCTTGGTCACAGCGATCATCATTGCCTGGTGGGAAATCCCTCATCTGGTTCACCTGGGCTATTATCGGGAGCTTGTTGTGTTTTCCCTTTTGCTTTTGCTTGCCGCAGCAGCAGGCGTGCTCAAAGTGTTGGGGGTCGCCATGCCCAATCCGGGCGATTGGGTGCTCGCCGTCCTTGGCCCCTTTGGGGAATTTTTGCAGAGATTGTTCCACTAGGAGGACATCAGGTGCTGTCCAACGTCACTATCTCGAATCGGCAAATGATGATAATTACAGCCCTGTTCTGCATCGGGACCACGATTTTGGTCGCCCCTTCTACATTGGCTGCGGATGCAAAGCAGGACGCGTGGATTTGCGCCATCCTGGGAAATGTAGTCGGCTATGGGTTGGCCTGGCTCTACATCGCTGTCGGGTTGCTCTATCCCAATCAAAACTTGCTGGAAATCAACGAACGCGTTCTCGGCAAATGGCTCGGCTGGGCAGTCTCGCTGCTTTTCCTCTTCACCATGCTGCTCGCCTCTTCGCAGGTGCTGTTTTACATCGGAAACTTTTTAATCACGCACATGTTCCCAGAGACTCCGATCATCGCGCTGCACATTTTGTTTTTGCTCGTCGTCATGCTCGCCATGCGGCTTGGACTGGAGGCTTTCGCCCGATGCATCGAGCTGTTTACCCCGTTGCTACTGTTGCTGTTTTGCTCCCTGATCTTTTTTCTTTGTTCGACCATGGAGTTTGAAAACGTACAGCCGATTCTCGAAGCGAGCGGGAACGGCATCATGAGAGGCACCATGTCGTTTGTCAGCATGGTGCAAGTATTTCGGCTCCGCACCTACAAGCCGCTCATCCTTCCCAAAGCTTTTCTCGTCGTCGTCTTTTCCCTGATCGTCTATCCGAATACAGCGTATATGAACCAGTGGGATGTCGACGCCTGGTTGCCTTACAGCCTGATTTTCGGGCTGTTTTACCCGCTGCTGCTCCTGATCGTCGGCCTGATCCGCAAAAAAAGAGGGAGAGACTCGTCGTGACCGTCTCTCCCTCTTCTCTATGTTGGTTCCTCATGTGAAGCAGCGTGTTAACGAATCGGGCAAGCGCCGCCTTCGCACGCTTCTGCGGTAGACAGATCAGCCTCGCCGCCTGTTTCGAATTGCTGCAAAATCGCCGGGTCAAACGGCTTCATCGATTGCTTCAGCGCCTCGTATTGCTCTTTCGTGCACTCTTCATACGGCGCAAGCTGATAGTTTCCGCCATCCAGTTGCAGGAAGGACACGCCGACAAAATTGTCCCAGTTGGCGTAGACGATTTCTTCCACTTCGCTCCACTCTTCCTTGCGAACGGTAATCGTATTGGAAGAGTTGTGCTCGGTGTATTCCTTTTGAAAACGGAAGTACGTGTCGAACTGGCGTTTCGCGCTCACTTCGTTTTTCGTCTCTTGCGCACCGGATGCTACCGGGAAGTCGATCACGAGCGTACGCGCATTTGCCATGCGCTCTTCGTGCGTTTCGCCAGGGGTCCCCACCTCGGGATGGACGGTCCAGCCGAGAGCTTGTACAGCCTTTGCCAGCGGGTCCTGGGCGTTGATGCGAATACGGCGGATGTAGTACGGCGAGTGCGACCAGTGCAAGCCGCTGGAAACGCCCCCGGCCACCTGCGACAACGTCCCTTCCGGCTTGACGGTCGTCACGAGCAGCGGCGAGTTCACGCGCAGCTCATACGCGTAGCGGTCTGCTTCACTGCGGGCAGCATCGCCCAGTTGACGCAGCAACTCCAACTCCTGCTCTTCGGTATAGCCGAGAGAAGCGAGCGCATCCTTCACGCCTGTCAACGACGTTCCGAGCAGGCGGTCGCGCTGCTGGACCGTATCCCAGTGCGGCAGCTCCAGTGTTACGAGCGTCATCCGCAATCCTGCGCGGGCAGATTTGCGCTGCGCGTCCAACAGTCCGTCCAGGTCCAAATATTTCGAGCCGTCCTCACGCTCGCGGACAAACTGAACCAGGTTCACTGTCGTCAAGTTGCAGACCCCGTACGAATCGAGCAAAATTTCCGCACAAGGGTTGAGTCCTTCCGCATTCGGGCGGCGGCGATTCGCTTCTTCCAGGTTGATAAAGCCTGGCTCGCCCTCCAGTTGCATCAGCGTGAACACAAGGTGCAAAAACTCTTTGGTCGGCTGCTTGGTGAACGCAATCGAGTTGTTGGACATGCGGCGGTGATCCAGGCCGAAGCGCCCGTCTCCCACTTTTTGAATGCTGTCAAACCAGACAGGCTTGTGCTCTCCCAAAAGCTCTCCGACACGACGATGGTGGGCGAGCTGCTCCTCTGTCCAGAAGCCGTTGATGCCGTATTTCGCCAGCATGCACTCGTAGTCATCGTGGTCAAACAGGAAAATTTCCGCGGTGCGGCGCACGCCCCCGACCACAACGTTTGCTCCGATGAGGTTGCCGATGTCGAGAATATGTACGGGGCGAATTTTGCCGTACCCTTTTTCGTCGCTTTCGATCGGGGCCAGATGCTGGTCGATCTGGTTTTTCAGCACTTTGTCGATTCCTTCAAACATTTCGCGCAGCGGCTCGTGTCCGCTTGCTGTTCCGCCAAAGCGCTTCAGCCGCTCCCCTTTTGGCCGCACGCTGTTGTAGGAGATTTTGACCGTATGGATATGCTCGTAGGCGGAATCCGTGAGAATTTGCAAGTACAGGCGCAACGACTCGACCCAGCCTTCCTTGCTGTCCCCTACGTAAATTTTCGCAAAGCCGTTGTCCAGCACATTCAGCTCGGAGCGTTCCAGACGCTGGTGCTTCGGAAGCGGTCTGTACTCGGAGGAAAGCAGGGTGACGTTGGTGCGGATCGGCCCAAGTCCGGCTGCCATTTCCTTCGTGCATTTAAAGCCTACGCCCGTTCCTACGAGCAACAGGTAGAACAAATCGCCCAGGTCGTCCCATGACCTGATGTTCAAAAACGAGCAGTTGAAGTTAGCCAGTGGGTACAAATCGGCAACGCCGTTCTCCGCGCCGCCTACCCACAGCGTCCGTCCGGACAAAAACTGGCGAAGGTTGAACATGTTGTCAAACAGCCCTTCCGCTTCTGCCTCCATCGCCCGCTCATCCGGCTGCAAGCCGATCTTTTTCATATGTTGGTACGCAAGCTTCATATTGTAATCCACCGAGCGGCGGCATGTTTCTTTCCACGTTTCCCGTCTGCCTTTCTCCGGGAGGAAGCGAGAATAAGTCCGGTAGTAAACAAATTGTCCCAGAGGATTCATATGAACAGGAAAATCTGGATATTGCGCTAAAAATTCATCCCTCAAAAAAACGGTTCGGGATACGGTTTCAGTTGCCAACATGAACGTTCCTCCTTCGATTCTTTCCTCTCTAGTTAACTATCTTTGTCAAAAAAACTCAATAGTTTCACCTATATATTGTGCGAAATAAAATTCGACAACACTATATGTTGTGTTTCACTGAAAAAAGTTCTTGACATCGACAACCGCACGAAGGGAGCCGTTTTTCCCCTTTTCGCGAGCCGGATGACATCGTTTTCTCCTGGAAAAAACACGCGCAAACTGTAAAAAGCCGCGAGCCACCAAGACGAACACCTGATCGATTTTATCAGATTCTCCCTTGGTTTGCATCACCTAAAAAGCGCCGTTATTTGGAAAGCGTTAGCAAAAAAACTTGGCAGACAGTTGGGACAACATAAGAAAAACAGTCAGGGAAAAACGCCCTGACTGTCCTTTTTTGCGCTAGAGGATATCCGAAAGTTTGTATTCAT
>NZ_JBYTBG010000040.1:0-44594 GCF_058788915.1 Brevibacillus sp. FW301-21C12A | reverse complement strand
GCCTGGCTAGTATGCCAAACACCATCCCGTCCACGATTCCGGCGGCGGCCACGGGAAAAATTTGTTTCATTCCTTTTACAAACAACGCCTGCGACACGCTCGATGCTCTCCCTTCTCTGTTGCCACCGCCTTGTGCAAGCTGTCTCAACGCTTCCGCAAGTACGGCCCCCACACCTTTTGCAAAAGCCGGATGCCCGCCTCCATCTCTTCCGTCGTCATGCCGCCAAAGCCGAACTGGAAAGCAGGCAGCGCTTTTGGCTGCGGTTCCATCCATTTGTGTGAGGTAGGGTAGACGCGCACACCCGCAGCCTCCGCGATTTGCGCAAGCTGCAAAGCCGTGCAGTCGCTTGCCACCTCGACTGTCATCGACAATCCGGCATCCTGTCCTTTCAGCAAAATGTAAGGCCCGAGCTGCTCCTGCAAAATGTGCAGCATCGCATCGTGCTTTTTGCGGTAGAGCGTGCGCATCTTGCGAATATGGCGCTCCCAGTCGCCGTGTTTCATGAACAGAGCCAATGTCTCCTGATGAATCCGCGACGCAGACTGGTCGAAATCCGCCAGTTGCTCGTGGTAGATGGCAAGCAGCTCCTGTGGCAACACCATGTAGCTGATCCGTATCGACGGCAGCAGCGCCTTGGAAAACGTCCCGAGGTAAATGACCCGCCCGTGCGTGTCCAGCCCTTGAAGCGAAGGAATCGGTCGGCCGTGATAGCGAAACTCTCCGTCGTAGTCGTCCTCGATAATATAGCCGCCTGTCTGGTTCGCCCAGTGCAGCAGCTTCAGCCGCTTGGCGTACGGCATGACGATTCCCGAAGGGTCCTGATGGGACGGGGTAATGTACACATATCTCGCTCCGCTTTTCCCGAGCGCTTCCACGTCGATCCCGTCCTCCTCCAGCCGAATCGGACATACCGCAAAGCCAAGGTGGGCAAAAACGGAACGCACCCCGTTATAGCCGGGCTCCTCCATGGCGACAATCTGTCCGCGCGGGCCGAACAAAAAGCCGAGCAAGCTAATCATGATCTGCGTACCCGCGCCAATGACAATCTGCTCCGGCGTCGCCTGCACCCCGCGGGCACGGCTCAAGTAGCGGGCAAGCTCCTCTCGCAAAAGCGGCTCCCCTTGCCTGTCGCCGTAATACAGCACGCTCCGGTTCTCTTTTTGCATGCACTGGTTGGTGTATTTGCGCCAGCGCTCGTAAGGAAAGTGCTCCGCATCGACCCGGGCATGGTGAAAATCGTAGCGAATGGAAACTGGTTGCCCGTCCTCCGGCTGCTCCGCTGCATGCGGCACGCGCCCACCCGCAGCGGCAACGCCAACCGCGCCAGCGGTCGGTACGCTCTTTTTCCCCGCATGTTCGGGTAGCGGGCCATCCCACTCCATATCTACGACATAAAAACCGCTGCGCTCCCGGCTCTCAATGTACCCTTCTGCCAAAAGCTGATGGTAGGCGCACTCCACGGTCGTTTTGCTGACCTGCAAAAATCCGCTCAAGGCCCGCACAGATGGCAGCCTTGTTCCCGAAGGCAGCCGGCCTTCCTGGATTTCTGCGCGAAAATACCGATAGAGCTGCAAATACAACGCTTCTTTGTCCTCAACCAAGTGGGGACTGATGTCCAGCATGTTCTGTTTTCTCCTCTCCCTGCAACTGACCTGCCTCCTTTTTTTCAATCTGTCCATGTTCACGAAGGCCAAGTCAGTCTATGCTTAATCATATCAGAAAATTTGCACATTTCCTCCCGGTTGGAAAACTTGCCTGCATGCGGCTTTGCGGCATAGCGGAAACCGTCTGGTACCCGCCTCGTAGCCTGAAAGTTATTCTCCGGGAAAAGAAAAACCGACGGAGAAAAGTCTCCATCGGCCCCAGCTTACCCTATTGTCCGTAACAGGCTGACTTCTTTGATCGCATGTTTTACGCGAGATAAGCGTCCCGAACCTGTGGATTTGCCAGCAGAGTCTGCGCATCGTCCTTCAAAATGATTTCACCTGTCTGGATCACGTAGCCGCGGTGCGCCACTGAAAGCGCCTGGTTCGCGTTTTGCTCTACCAGCAGGATCGTCATGCCTTCCCTGTTCAGCTCTGTGACGATGTCAAAAATTTGTTCGACGAGAATCGGAGCCAAGCCCATTGACGGCTCATCGAGCATGAGAATTTTCGGCTTCATCATCAGTCCGCGCGCGATCGCCAGCATTTGCTGCTCACCGCCGGACATCGTCCCGCCTTTTTGGTCGATCCGTTCCTTGAGGCGCGGGAAGTAAGCAAAAGCTCGCTCGATGCCTTCCTCGATCACCTGTTTATCCGATACGCCGAACGCTCCCATTTCCAGGTTTTCGCGCACGGTCAGCTTTGGAAAAATCCGGCGGCCTTCCGGCACATGGGCGATTCCCGCACTGGCAATATCGTGGGTGCGCATCTGGGTAATATCCTTGCCGTTGAAGATCACTTTGCCTTCCTTGGCGCGGGTCTGGCCGCAGATCGTTTTCAGGGTGGTCGATTTTCCCGCCCCGTTGGAGCCGATCAAGGTGACGACCTCACCCTCGTTGACGGTAATGCTCAATCCCTTCAATGCGTGGATACCGCCGTAATAGGTATGAACGTTATTCAGCTCTAGCAATGCCATCGTTTTTCCTCCTTCTACGACACTTCCGACGCACTTTTGCCGAGGTAGGCTTCAATTACGTTCGGGTTGTTGCGGATTTGCTCCGGTGTTCCCTCCGCAATTTTCCGGCCGTAATCCAGTACGTGAATGTATTCGCTGAGTCCCATGACCAGCTTCATGTCATGCTCGATCAAGATAATCGTCAGGTCAAGCTCGCGTTTCAGCTTGCGGATAAAGTCGGTCATTTCGACTGTCTCGCGCGGGTTCATCCCCGCCGCCGGCTCGTCGAGCAAAATAATCTGCGGATTCGTCGCCATCGCCCGAGCGATTTCCAGCCGACGCTGCAATCCGTATGGCAGGCTACCCGCCGCTTCGTTGGCGATATGGGCGATGCCTACATACTCCAGAAGCTGATAGGCTTCTACGCGGGCCTTTTCTTCCTCGACCCGTACGCGCTTGGTGTTGAACAAAATGCCGAGCAACCCGGCTGACAAGCGGCTGTGAACGCCGACCATCACGTTTTCCAGCGCCGTCATTTCTTTGAACAGCCGGATATTTTGGAACGTCCGGGTAATCCCGCGGCTTGCGATCTGATCGGGGCGCAACCCTTTGATGCTTTTGCCGTCCAGGAGAATTTCACCTTCATCCGGCACGTAAAATCCGGTAATCATGTTGAAAAAAGTCGTTTTCCCGGCCCCGTTCGGCCCGATGACTGCCGTAATGCTTCCCTTGTCTATGGAAATCGAAACGTCCTGGTTGGCTACCAGTCCGCCAAAGCGCTTCGTCAAGTTTTTTGCTTCCAACAATGCCATGCCCTTTTCCCTCCTCGTCCGCTATGACTGCTTGCCAGAAGCCAATTGGGACAGCTTGCCGAGAATCCCCAGCTTTTGTTTGCCATACTCGCTCTCTTTGATCGCGTCGAGATCGTTCTTTTTCCGCTTGGCCGGAATCAGTCCGTTTGGACGATACAAGGCGACGAGAATCAGCATGATCCCGAAGATGAGCCGCTGGAACTTGGACGGGTCCAACTGGTTTGGCAGGTTGATGATGCCGGATTGCTGCAGGCTGTGCAGGAAGTTGGAGAACTCTTTCAGGAGCTGCACCTGCAAAATGGTGACAAAAGCGGCTCCAAGCACGACGCCCGGGATGCTTCCGCTTCCGCCGAGAATGACCATGACCAGAATCCCGATTGATTCCATCAGCGTAAACGAAGTCGGATCGATAAAAGTCTGTTTGGCTGCGAAAATAACCCCGACCACCCCTGCGAAGGAAGCGCCTGTCGCAAACGCGGCCAGCTTTGTATTCAACAGCGAGATCCCCATAGACTGCGCCGCAAGCTCATCCTCGCGCACGGCGATCCACGCGCGGCCCAAACGGGAATGCTCAAAGCGGATATTCGCCAGGACGATAAAGGCGATTACGAACAGGACGATAAAGTAGAAGTAAAACGGCGTCCCCATCTTGATGCCGAACAGCTCCGGCGATGGAATCGGGGTAATCCCTTGCGGACCGTTTGTAATGTTGATCGGTTTGTCCAGGTTATTAAAAATAATCCGAATAATCTCACCAAAACCGAGCGTAACGATGGCGAGGTAGTCCCCTTTTACCCGTAACACCGGCAGACCGAGCAATATCCCGAAAATCGCGGCCACGATCAAGCCGACGATGAGGAACGGCCAAAACCAGTCACCAGAGAGCGGGAACAGGTTGCCCGCGATAAATTCATTCGCCTGCGAGGTCGAGAAAATCGCGTAGGCATACGCACCAGCAGCGAAGAAGGCGACGTAGCCCAAATCGAGCAGCCCCGCGAATCCGACTACGATGTTCAGTCCGAGCGCCATTGCCACGTAGATGCCGACTTGCGAAGCGACCTCCATGTAGTAGCGGTTTTCACCCGCGACCAGCGGAATGATAATCAGCAGGACAGCGGCCCCGACAATCATCTTGATCGTCTTGGACGTATTCGTGTAATAGACGAGCACGATTGAGGAGAGAATGCCGAGAAACGCGATGACTGATTTGTCCATGAAATGCAGAGCAGCCGCGAAGCCGGCGATCCAAACCAACGTAAGCGCGAGCGGGATTCCTTTGAACGTTTTCCAGGCCAGATTTGCCATTGGTCTCACCTACACTTTCTCTTTCACAGCTTCGCCAAACAGCCCTTCCGGCTTGAAGAGAAGCACGAGGATTAGAATGCTGAACGCGAACACATCTTTGTACTCAGCACCAAATGCGCCGTTGGTCAGCGGCCCCATGAAAGCGCCAGACAGCGATTCCAGTAGCCCGAGCAGCACCCCGCCCACCATGGCTCCGCGCAGGTTGCCGATCCCGCCGAGAACGGCTGCGGTAAATGCCTTCAATCCGAGAATGAAGCCGATATAAGGGTCGATCGTCCCGTAATTTTGCGCAAACAGCACGCCTGTCGCTCCGCCGAGACTGGACCCGATCAAAAACGTAAGCATGATTACTTTGTCTACATTTATGGTCATCAGCGAAGCCGTGCTCTGATCCTGCGCTACGGCCCGCATGGCGATTCCCCATTTTGTCTTGTTAATGAACAGCGTCAGCGCAATCATCATCACAATGGCGAGCACAATTACAATCAAGCCCTTGGCTGGAATCGCAGCGAAACTGCCTAAAGAAATCGAACCAGTAAAAAGAGTTGGACTGTTCAGATAAAATTCATTGCGAGCCAGCGCTTCCGTAAAACGAACGAGGTCTTGCAGCAAAAACGATACACCGATGGCAGAAATCAGTGGCACGAGGCGCGGCGCTCCGCGTAGCGGCCGATAGGCGACCCGCTCGATTCCTACTCCGAGCGCACCCGTAATCACCATGGCGATTATCAGTGTCAAGAATAGTGCGACAAAAGGGTTCATGCCTTCCAAAGCCCCCAGGGCGTCAGAGATCAACAATACCTCTGTACCGACAAAGGCCCCGACCATGAAAATTTCTCCATGAGCAAAGTTGATAAATTCCAAAATCCCGTAAACCATTGTGTAGCCCAAGGCCACGACTGCGTACATGAATCCAAGTGTTAATCCGTCAACCAACACCTGAGGCAAAATGTTGAGCATCATGCTTTCCCATCCCTCACTTCTCAATAAACTTGTAGAAATTTTCTGCATCCATTCGCATGACTGGACGTGAGTTTCAGTAGAAAAGGGCGAACACAAGCGTGCCGCCCCGGACTGTATGAGGCATGAAAGAGTGTACGGTGATGTTGGCTGCGATTACTCGGCCTTGCCTACAAAAGTGGACTTGTCCTTGTCATACTTGTAAATGAATACATCTGCGTTTACGTTGTCACCTTTTTCATCAAAGGTAACTTTTGTGAATTGCCCCTGAAAATCTTTCGTTTTGTGAACTGCTTCGAGGACTTGCTCGCGTGTTGGTTTTTTGCCACCATTCGCTTTGATTGCTTCCATGACGCCGTTGAGGATGACGTTCATGGAGTCGAAACCGTAGACGGAGTAGGTTTCAAGAGGTTTGTTCGTCGTTTTCTTGTACTCTTCGGCCCACTTCTTGCCCTCTTCGGTCTGCGTCACGTCACCTGCCACTGACGTAAACACGACACCTTCGACGGCATCGCCGGCTATTTTAATCATATCAGAAGAGTCCAAACCGTCGCCACCCATAAAATATCCCTTGTATCCTTTTTCACGGGCTTGCTTGACCAAAATTCCGCCCTCCGGATAAAGTCCCCCGAAAAAGATGATGTCAGGGTTTTTTGCCGTTACCTGGTTCAGTACGGCACTGTAATCTTTTTCGCCTTGCGTGATGCCTTCGTAGCCGAGGAGCTGCACGCCGTCTTTTTCAAACTGCAGCTTCACCTGGTCGCTCAAGCCCTGGCCGTATGCGGTCTTATCATGAATGATGAAAGCTGTTTTCACGCCGAGCGTGTTTTTCGCATACATGGCCGCTTTCGGTCCCTGGGCGTCGTCGCGAGCGCAAATCCGGTGTACGGTTTTCTTGCCTTCCTCGGTCAGCTTCACCGCCGTATTGGCCGGAGACACCATGACCAGCTTGCCTTCCTCGTACTTCACGGACGAAGGAATCGCTACGCCGGAGTTCAGATGGCCCACTACCCCGTACACGTCAGGGTTGGAGATGAGCATTTCCGCGTTCGATACGCCGATCTTCGGGTCCGCCTGGTCATCCTGCGGGAAGAGCTGGATGTCGAAGCCGAGCTTTTTGAATTCTTCCTTGCGCAGATTCAGCGCGTATTCGGCACCCGTCTTGATCGCGTCTCCGAGAGAGGACTGGTTCCCGGAGAGGGGGGTTTGGGTTGCGATTTTGATGACACCACCGTCTGTTGCTCCGCCGCCGCTACCGGAAGTGCTCGTCTGGTTTTGCGCCGACTGCTGACCACCTCCGCTTGTGTTGGTTCCCCCTGATGAATTGCTGGTTCCTGCGCAACCTGTGAGTGCCACACTCGTCGCCAATACCGCAGATAAAATACTGATGTGAGAGAGTTTTTTCATGCGGAATTGAATCCCCCTTTAATTATTCTTTATTTTTGTCCTCGCCAGACGATCTACCCTACTTACCAGGTTGCGACTCTGTGAGCACTCTTTCTGTTAGGACGGAAGATAGATGTGGCTTGGCTATTATTTATTGTAAAATAAATCTGATAATTTACAAGAGGTAAATATTTTTTCCAATCATATACCGAATGCTTACATACTCGTGATTTCATTCCCTACTATTGAAATCAAATAATTATATCTTTGCTTCATCGCCATAAAGCGTTAATGTTATCCATTATATTTACGGCTCCCAAAACAAAAACTCCCTCTATTGCAGAGGGAGTGCCGGGACGAGAATTTGCCCTGTTTTTACGTCTGCGATGCCTTCCGCAGTAAGTCTCGCATAAGGCAGGTGAGTGGCGGTGAAAAACAGGAGAGAATAGAGCGGATCGAGGTGCGCGTGGCCTTTTGCCCGCAGCTTGGCCGTCAAATTCTCCGCCATGGCAATCACTTCTTCCATCGGAGCCGGGGAAAATTTTCCGGCAAGCGGCAGCGGACATTCGCAGGCAATCTGCCCCTCGTCGATCAGCACGACTCCGCCGCCGATGTCTCTGATTCGCGCAAGCGCTGCCGCCATCGCCTGCGGGTCGCGCCCGATGACAAGCCAGTCGCCGGACGCTGTATAGGAGCTGGCCAAGCCCTCGATATGCTCGCCGTAGCCGCGCAGTACTGCAACCGTGCGGCTTTTCCCTGCCGGATCGACGCTGACAATCAGGGCGAGCTGCGGGTCGTGCGCCAGCGAGACGAAGCCGTGCTCGTCTACCGGAAGCTGCTCCAGCGTCATGCGGGTAATAACGGCATTCAGCATGTTCAGCACCGGCACCTTGCCGTCTTCGTCAGGGCGCAGCGTGAACCATTCTGCCTGCGTTTTGTCCTGCAGCGAATCGACGGTTGGGAACGAGTAGTCCGCCCAGCGCGGCTCGATTGTGGGAATGAGCAATCTGCCTTCCTCCGCCGCCTTTTGTCCGTTGGCAAAGACGACAAGCGGCGCAGGGTCGTCCTTGGCTCGCAGAAGCAGCATATCTGCCACTCTTCCCGGCGCGATTCCGCCGAGTTCGGCGTCTAGCCCGTAGTAGACGGCCGGATTCAGCGTCGCCATCACATACGCCTCTTCCGGCGGCATGCCCGCTTCTATCGCGACGCGAATCGTCCCGTCGAGGAAGCCGTTGCGGTGCATCGGCGGGGTGCTGCCATCTGATGTCAGCATCATCCGGGGCGACCACGGCAACCCGAGCGCGAGCCATCCTTTGACTAGCTCCGGCAAATCCGGGCGAATCGAGGAATGGCGCAAGGTGGCGTACATGCCAAGCCGGAGCCGCTGAAGCAAATCCTCCGCCGTAATTCCTTCGTGACAGGCGGTAATTCCGGCCGCCGCTGCAATGTTCAGCGTTTCGTAGGAAGCGCCGGGATGATGCCCCTCCATTCTTTTGCCCAGATCGCGCGTGTGCTTCAAGCCGAACAGCAGCGTCTCGTCCTCCTGCAGCACGCCGGACCAGTTCGTCAGCTCTCCGCCCTGGACGACGAGAGGATGCTCGAGCATGCGAGCAAGCCCTTCCTTCGTGAATTGCGGGTGCTCTTTACCTGTTTGCGGATCGAGTCTCGCCCAGAAAAACTGTTTGACCGGATGGCCGGACAAAGACTCCATCAGCGCTGCCACCTGCTCGGGCGGCAAATTCATCAGCATCAACGTGTCGGACACGAGCGTGGTCGTCCCCCGCTCCAATGCAAAGTCCGCCAGCGTGTACGGGTTGTACCATTGGAAAGGATGGGCGTGCGGCTCGATGTAGCCGGGCACGACGTACTTTCCGTCCGCTTCGACGATCACCGTATGCTCGTCTGTCAGCGGCTCTTTTTCCCCCACGTAGGCAATCCGCTCCCCGGCTACGACTACATGATGCTCCTGCCATTCTTTTGTAAATACGTTCAGGACGCTGGCTCCCTTGATCCACAAGCTGGCCGGCGCCTGTCTTTTGCTCACGCGGAGCAGATTCCGGTACGCTTCCTCTGATAAAGCTCGAACTCGCATGCTTTTCTCTCCCCTCGCTGTCCATCGTCGTCTGCATCGACTGAATGATCGTTCATATTGACATTGCTTTACTGCTTCGCCGCCCGCGAAGACTTCCCCTGCTTGCCGGAACACTTCGACCTGCAATTTCCACGGGTTGTCCTTTTGCCTTTATCACAGACTAATGCGTAGAAGACGCGACTGGAGGCGAGCACAGATGCAAAGAAACGTTGGAACTACAGATGCAATCATCCGCATGACGGGCGGCCTCTTGGGCCTGGCTTACGGCATAGGCAAAATGAGCCGTCGCCCGTACAATGCCCCCTGGCTGTTAATGGCTTTTTCCGCCATGAAGGTAGCGGAAGGCGCCACCCGTTTTTGCCCGATGTACAAAGCGCTGGGCATTAACACGATCAAGGCAAACGGCATGTCGGGCATGATGGATCAAATGAAGCAAAAAGGGATTCAAACCGTCATGAATCAGGTGACGGGTGCGTTTAGCGGCAGCGGCACTTCCGCAAAAGGCAAGGAGCACAATAAGCAGGAGTCAAGCACTACTGCTACAGCCGCCGCAGACGCGCAAAACACAAAACCGCAGGCTGCTGCTGCAAACACGCATGCCGCGACGCAGCAAAACGAATCCAAAAAAGGCAAGCTGTCTGCCGAAGACCAGTTGCTCGAACAAGCTGCCCGCGAGTTTATTTCCTACCGCTCGCAGGAAAAGGACGACAGCAGCACACGCTACCCCACTTACTCGTAGAAAAGAGGCGACGCGCTCATGATCGTCGGAACTCCCCTCTATGAATGGCTGTCCCACAATCTGTTCGTCGCTGCCATGATCGTCGGTGTCATTGGCGTAGTCGGCTATTACGCCTTTTACGCCTCCAAGCGAAAAGGGCGCTATCGGCAATAAGCTGACAGCTCCCAAGGATACAAACCGCCTCGTTTCGTCGCAGGCGGTTTTTCCATTTACAAAATTAATTGCTATGCATATAATTGTCAAAACAACTAATTTCGCGAGCAAAGGAAGGTTCTTCTCATGATCGACCATTGGCAACATGAACCGATCGGCTTTCTGATCGGCAATACGTACAGGCGCATGATTCATTATGTGTCCTTGTTTTTGCGCGAATTCGACCTGACGACGGAGCAGTTTGCCGTCTTGTACCGCCTCCGGGAAGAGGACGGAATCAACCAGAAAGAGCTGGCTCTGCGCTCCGCCAAAGACCAGCCGACCATGACGCGCATTCTCGACAACCTGGCGAAAAAAGGCTGGATTGAAAAAAAGCTGAGCGAACACGATCGCCGCGCCTATCTCATCACGCTCACGCCGAATGGCAGGGAGTGGATTGAAAAGGCCATTCCCGCCGAGGCCAAGGCGATAGCGGACATCTTCGCCGGGATTTCGCCGGAGAAGCTCGCTTTTTTGCGGGAAATACTGCTGGAGATCAATGAGAATGTAAACCGCCATACACAAGAATAGGAGTGAACACGTTGGGAGAGAGTAGAGAGAAACTGTGGACGAAGGATTTCGTCCTGCTTACTGTATGCAACATGCTGTTGTTCCTCACCATCCAGATGCAGACGCCGACGTTTCCGGCCTACGTGAAGCAGGCGTATCAGGCAAACGATTTCGTCGTCAGCCTGGTCATCAGCCTGTTTTCGTTGGCAGCCGTAGTGGCACGCGCATTGACCGGGGAAGCGTTGCGAACGAAAAACAGCAAAGTCATCGCGATGCTGGCGCTGTGCACTGTCGGGATATTCAGCGCAGGCTACTACTGGGCCGGGCATATCGCCCTGTTTTTGTTTTTGCGCGTTCTCGTCGGCATCGGCTTTGGCATGGGCAGCACAGCGTTTCCGACGGTCGTGTCCAACGTCATTCCCGTCCGGCGCATCGGGGAAGGGATGGGCTACTTCGGCCTGTCCACCAGTCTGGCGATGGCGCTCGGCCCGCTGATTGGCCTTGGTATCCTGCAATCGTTCGGAATCGGCCCGATGCTTTTGACGCTCGTGCTGCTTGTGGCTGCGATTTTCCCGTTGGCGCACATGATCCGCTCCTACAGCCTGCGCATGGCGCCAGCGCCCAAAGCAGCGCCCGTCAAAGGGTTTGCCCGCTTTTTTGACAAAAAGTTGCTGCTGCCCGTCAGCCTGAATTTTTGCCTGTCCATTACGTACGGCGGAATCTTGAGCTTTCTGGCCTTGTACGGAAAAGAAACCCACATCGCCAACGTGGGCTGGTTTTTCCTCGCCAACGCGCTCGCCATGATTTTGATTCGGCCTTTTTCCGGCAAGCTGTACGATTGCAAGGGCCATATCGCCGTCCTGCCGCCAGGCGCGATCTTCGTGGGCGTCAGCCTGCTGCTCCTGTCGGTGACGACCAGCGAATCGCTGCTGCTGATCTCGGCCTTTTTCTACGGACTCGGCTACGGCATGATCCAGCCGTCGATTCAAGCCTGGATGGTCAAAGTCGTCGCGCCAGAGCAGCGCGGCATGGCAAACGGCCTGTTCTTCAATTCCATCGACCTCGGCATCGCCGCAGGCTCCATGCTGCTCGGCGTGCTTGCGACTCATTCCAGCTACTCGGTCATGTACCGCTGGTCAGCCGCCTGCATGCTGTTGTTCCTCGGCGTTTACGTCTTGTCGCAGCTTGTGGCAGCCAAAGGGAAAAAGGCACGGCTGGCAGGCGAACATATCGGTCTATAAGGAAAAGGCAGTCCTCGTTCGAGCCTCATCGGCGAACGGGACTGCCTCTTTGCTTTTTTTCGGTGGTTGTTACTTTTGCTGCTGGTGCTTCATCGCTTTTGCCGCAATGTCCGTGCGGTATTGCGCTCCTTCGAACGAAATCGCCTGCACAGACGCGTACGCCGCTTCACGCGCTTGTTCGAGGTCGGCTCCGGTTCCGACTACGCCGAGCACGCGGCCGCCGCTGGTCACAATGCCTTCGTCTGTTTGCTTGGTGCCAGCATGGAATACGGTAACGCCTTCTGTCGTTTGCGCCAGGCCGTCGATCCGCTTGCCCTTCGGATAATCGCCCGGATAGCCGGGAGCTGCCATGACGACGCAGACGGCGCTTCCTTCTTTCCAGGTCACGTCCAGGCTGTCCAGCTCTCCGTTAACGGTCGCCACGAAAATGTCGAGCAAATCCGTCTCCAGCAGCGGCAAAATCACTTGCGTCTCCGGATCGCCAAAACGGGCGTTGAACTCGACCACTTTTGGTCCTTGCTCGGTAATCATCAGTCCAGTGTAGAGAATGCCTTTGAACGGAATACCGTCCTTCGCCATCCCGGACGCCATCGGCTGAACGATCGTTTTCACAATCGTATCGACCAGTTCGGCCGACATGTGCGGAACCGGGGCGTACGTCCCCATGCCGCCTGTATTCGGGCCGCGGTCGTCGTTGAAAATGCGCTTGTGATCCTGGGAGGTAATCATCGGCTTCACGGTTTCGCCGTCGACAAAGGAGAGCAGGGACAGCTCTTCGCCAAACATGCACTCCTCGATGACCACGCGCGTACCCGCTGCGCCAAAAACGCTCTCCTGCATGATCTGGCGGAGCGCTTCTTCCGCTTCCTCTACGGTCTCGGCCACGACAACGCCTTTGCCTGCGGCGAGGCCGTCAGCCTTGACGACGATGGGCGCCCCTTGCTGGCGCACATACGCGCTCGCCGATTCGTAGTCGATGAACGACTCGTAGGCAGAGGTCGGGATGTTGTAGCGTTTCATCAAGCTTTTCGCGAACGACTTGCTGCCTTCGATCATCGCCGCTTTGCCATTCGGCCCAAAGATCGGCAGGTTGCGCTCCTGGAAAAAGTCCACGATGCCGCCGAGCAGTGGATCTTCTGGTCCTACGACAGTCAAATCAATGCCTTCGTCTTTGACGAACTGGGCTAGCGCCGCAAAGTCATTGACGCCAATCGGTACGTTCTGGGCAATCTCGGCTGTGCCGCCGTTTCCCGGAGCGCAGTACACCTTTTCTACCTTCGGGCTTTGCAAAAGCTTCCAGGCAATGGCGTGTTCGCGGCCGCCGCCGCCAATTACCAATACTTTCATGGGGATATCCTCCTGTTATTGAAGGGATCTGTATGAATCAGTGCTTGAAGTGGCGCGTGCCAGTAAACACCATGGCGATGCCCGCACGGTTGCAGGCGTCGATGGATTCCTGATCGCGAATCGAGCCGCCCGGCTGAATGATCGCGGTAATTCCGGCCGCAGCCGCCGCCTCTACGGTATCTCCCATCGGGAAGAAGGCATCGGAAGCGAGCACAGCGCCTTTTGCCAGCTCTCCCGCCTGCTCGATGGCGATTTTCGCTGCGCCGACACGGTTCATTTGACCAGCGCCTACCCCGATCGTCATGTTGTCTTTTGCCAGCAAAATCGCGTTAGACTTCACGTGCTTGACAACTTTCCAGGCGAATTGCAGTTGGGCCATTTCTTCGGCTGTAGGCTTGCGGTCTGTCACGACCTGGATTTCGCTTTCTGCCAATTGCTTGTAATCGTAATCCTGAATCAGCGCGCCGCCCGCGACCGGAGCGATGCGGAACAGATTGTCCGCTTTTTTCGCTGGCTCATTCAGGGCAGGGATGCGCAAGAGACGCAGGTTCTTTTTCTCGGTCAGCACAGCCAATGCGTCTTCGGTAAAATCAGGAGCAATGATGATCTCCAGGAAAATTTCTTTCATCGCGAGCGCCGTGTCTTTGTCAATCGGGCGATTCGCCGCGACGATGCCGCCGAAAATGGATACGGGGTCCGCTTCGTACGCTTTTTGGTACGCCTGGCGAATGTCTGCGCCGATCCCCACGCCACAAGGGTTGGAGTGTTTGATCGCGACAACAGCCGGCTCGGTAAATTCACGCACAATCGCCAGAGCCGCGTCTGCGTCGTTGATGTTGTTGTAGGAAAGCTCTTTGCCGTGCAGTTGCTCCGCATAGCCGATGCTCAACTGGCTGGACAGCGGTTCGCGGTAAAAAGCGGCGCGCTGGTGCGGATTTTCGCCGTAGCGCAGGTCTTGCGCTTTTTCGTAGGTCACCGTGTAGCTCTCTGGCAACAGCTCGCCTACCTGCTCGCTCAAATAGCGCGAGATCAGGGCATCGTAGGCCGCTGTGTGACGGAATACTTTCGCTGCCAGACGACGGCGCGTTTCCAGCGTAGTATCGCCGTTTGCCTCGATTTCTTCGGCTACCTTGTCATAGTCGGCAGCGTCCACGACAACGCTCACGAACGCATGGTTTTTCGCCGCGGAGCGCAGCATCGTCGGCCCACCAATATCAATATTCTCAATCGCATCTTCGTATGTCACGTCCGGCTTGGCAATCGTTTCCTTGAATGGATACAGATTGACCACGACCAGATCGATTGTTTCGATGTTCAGGTCCTTCAACTGCTTTTGATGCGCTTCGTTGTCACGCACAGCCAAGAGGCCGCTGTGGATATTCGGATGCAGCGTTTTGACACGTCCGTCCAAAATTTCGGGAAATCCGGTCACCTCGGAAATGCCAATGACGGGAACCCCCTCTGCTTTCAAGAGAGCAGCCGTACCTCCGGTGGAAATGATCTCTACTCCGGCATCTGCCAAACGACGGGCAAACGGAATCAATCCTGTCTTGTCAGAAACGCTAATCAACGCCTTTTTCACACTCACGGATAGAACCTCCTGACTTTTAATAAGAAAACATGACGGAAAGCTTTTCGCGCCACACTAAAACACGAACATTCCTTTCATATTAAAACATAATTGTACGTTTTTATCAAGAGTTTCCTCAGCGAAAACAAACGCAGCCGCCCATGCCTGTTCGGCACTCGCGACTGCCCTGTTTCGCTCCCGACGCGGGAAGCTTACCGCTTTTTTTTGCTTCCTCCAGACAGCTTTTTCACACGCTCCGCCAGAGAAAGGTGCTTGCTTTTTCCAGCAGCCTTGGATGGCTTTTTCGGCTTGCTGCTTTTTGCCTTGACCTCTTTCGGAACCTTCGACACCAATTCTTCCATGGAGAGCGACTTTCCACTTTTCATCCGTTCCTTGACACGCTCTTTTGTCTCCTCCGGCACGTCAAGGCCCATCTCGGACAGCTCATTCATCAACTCGTCGACGTTGCCCCCGCCTTTGGGGAATTTTTGCGCGAGCTTCATAATATCGTTCAGCGTCCATTCCCGCCCTGTTCTCTTGCTTAGCTTGCCCAGCAAATCCGCAACGAAATCTCCGCTCAAATCGGCCCCTCCTCTTTTCCTGCTTCCTTTTACAGTATGTCGGGAGGGCAGATTTGGTTTGCTTTCATTCCTGTCAATCGTTGGCAGGGAAAAGCAGTCCATTTATTGACAATGATTCTCACTTTCATTAACATAAATGGTACGATTACATGCATCTGCCCGAAGGCTTACATGAAGTCAACTCGCCATCAGCTTTTTTCTCCACCAGTTGACGCTTTCTTAGGCTCCTCATCCTCCGCCTTGCACGAAGCCTTGCTGCAGCCCATTCTGGAGCATATGGAGGCAGGCGTGACTGTCTACGGGTTGGATGGACGCATCCCTTTTTTCAAAGAGGCAGCCAAACGCTTTGGCATGTCCGAGCCCATAGACTTGCATGAACGAACGTACGGCTCCTATTCGTTTTACCATCCCGACGGCAGCACTCCCGTATCGTTTGCGGAGTTGCCGTCTGTTCGCGTGTTGCACCAAGAAAATGTCTACAATCAGGAGATTTGGGTACAGCCGCCCGGAAAAGCTGTCTCCATCCTCGTCGCCAACGGCAAGCTGCTGTACGCTTCCAGCGGGGAGCCTGTCGGGGCCTTGATCGTCACGCACGACATTACGGAGCGCAAGTGGGCCCAGCAGCGGCTGGAGGTGAGCGAGCAGCGCTACAAGTCGCTGTTTGAGCACAACCCGGACATCGTCTGCTGGCTGGATCTGTCCGGCCGGTTTTTGAACGTCAATCCGGCTTTCGAGAGCGTGACGGGCTACACGATGAGCGATCTGCGCAACCAGTCCTTCCAGCGGCTTTTGAACCGGGAAGGCGTCCGACGCGTCCTCTCCATGTCCCGCACGATTCAGCAGGGCGCATCGGATAACTACGATATTTCCGCCTTTCATCAAAACGGCACGCAAATCGAGCTGAACGTCACCGTCGTTCCCATCGTGGTCAGCCAAAACGTGGTCGGATATTTTGTCATTGCCAAGGACATTACGGAGCGCAAGCAGACAGAAGAGACAGGGCAGATCGTCCCGATCGGTCGCTGGGTGCTGGAAATGGCCTGCCAGCAATGCGTGAAGTGGCAGCAGCAAGGCTTGCCGCCCGTTCGCCTCGCCGTCAACTTGTCCATGCGCCAGCTTCAGGACAAGCAGTTGGTGCCGATGGTCCAGCAAATTTTGCAAAAAACCGGGCTGCATCCGCGCTATCTGGAGTTGGAGATTACGGAGAGCATCGCCATGCACAGGCTCGATGCCGTCATCCCGCGTCTGCAAACGCTACAGGCAATGGGCATCCAGATTTCCATTGATGACTTTGGCACGGGCTACAGCTCGCTCAGTTGCTTGCAGCTTTTGCCGATCAACTCCTTGAAGATCGACCAGTCGTTTATGCGCAACATGACGGACTCGTCGTCTCACATGCCGATCGTGACCGCCATCGCGGCCATGGCGCACAGCCTGCAGCTCTCGCTCGTGGCCGAAGGCGTCGAGACGGCGAAGCAGCTCGCTTTTTTGCGTTCGCTTGGCTGCCTGACGGTGCAGGGCTATTTTTTCAGCAAGCCCGTTCCGGCGGATGAACGAGAAGCTGCTGGCGGGCAATTAGCGCTACCAGTTTTGATAGCTGGCTTTGTTCTTTGATTTCTCATACACCCACTCGTCTATGGCCCGCTTCGAGAAGCGGTAAATCCCATTGATTTGAATCGCTGGAAGCTGCTTGTCTTCCAGCAATTTGGACAGCACCTGATCGGTTATTCCCAAATAGACAGCGACTTCATCCGCGTTCATGATTTGCTTTTCCACTGAATGCACAGACTGGTTCAGATCATTCAGTCGATTGTCGAAGGACGTGAGGGCAGTCGCAATCTCTGCCGTATTGTGGGTGGCTGAATCAGCATAGGCAGAAATACTTCTGGTAGCGTCGGCAATCATCCACGCGCCGACCAGCATGACGAGACTTACGATCAGGACTGCTCTTGTCATCGGTTCTTTCATCATTCTCCCTCCCTTTCTCAATTGTAACAGAAAAAGGAAAAAGACCAGCACATCTATCCTGTGCCGGTCTTTCTTTTGACGCTATGCTATCACCTGAACTTGCCGCCCTGTAACCTGCACCCGGCCTTCCGCCAGCATGCCGATGACTTCCACCAGCAGCCCGTGCTCCACCTCGTGGATGCGCGCTGCCAGCGTCTCGGCCGTGTCGTTGTCATGCACTGCTACGGGAACCTGGGCGATGATCGGACCCGTATCGAGACCGGCATCGACCAGATGGACCGTTACCCCCGTTATCTTTACCCCGTAAGCGAGTGCCTGGCCGATCGCGTCCTTGCCTGGAAAAGCAGGCAAGAGCGACGGATGCAGGTTGATGATTTTTCCTTCGTAAGCGGACAGCAGCGTCTCTCCTACCAACCGCATGTAGCCTGCCAGCACGACCAGAGAAATCTCGCGCTTTTGCAGCTCTGCGACAATCTCCGCTTCAAACGCTGCCTTGCTGGCATACTCCTTCGGTTGGAACACAAAAGCTTCGATTCCCAAACGTTCGGCGCGCTCCAGCACCTTCGCCTGCGGCTTGTCGCAGACGAGCAGGGCGACTTCCACGCCCGGCAGCCGTCCTGCCTGAACAGCCTGCGCGATCGCTTCGAAGTTGGAGCCGCTGCCTGAGGCGAAAATGGCCAGCTTTCTCACCATTCCACCCCGTTGTACACGACTTTGCGCTCACCCGCCTGAATGTTTCCGATCAGGTACGGCTGCTCGCCGAGTTCTTGCAGCTTTTCCATGACGCTCGCCGCATCCGCTTCCTTCACGACCAAGATCATGCCGATGCCCATGTTGAACGTTTTGTACATGTCCGGGAAGGAAATGTTTCCGGCTTCCTGCACGAGCGAAAAGATCGGCAGAACAGGCCAGGAGCCGACGTTGATGACCGCTTGCGTGTTTTCCGGGAGCACGCGCGGGATGTTTTCCGTAAAGCCGCCGCCTGTGATGTGAGCCAAAGCCTTGACTTCATGCGATTCCAGCACAGCCAGTACTTGCTTCACGTAGATGCGGGTCGGCGTCAGCAGTTCCTCGCCGAGCTTTTTGCCGAGGACGTCTACATGGTCGTGCAAAGACATGCCCTTGTCGGCCAAAAGCACCTTGCGCACGAGCGAGAAGCCGTTGCTGTGCACGCCGCTCGACGCCAGCCCGATCAGCACGTCGCCTGCTGCTACGTTCGCACCCGTAATCATTTTGCTCTCGTCGACAACCCCTACGGTAAATCCGGCGATGTCGTATTCGCCCTCAGCGTACATGCCTGGCATTTCCGCCGTCTCCCCGCCGATCAGCGAGCAGCCGGACTGGGCGCAGCCTTCTGCGATCCCGCTTACGATCGCTTCGATTTTTTCCGGGATCACCTTGTCTACTGCCAGGTAGTCGAGGAAAAAGAGCGGCTCCGCGCCCTGCACCACGACGTCGTTGACGCACATCGCGACGGCGTCGATCCCGATCGTGTCGTGTTTGTCCATGGCAAAAGCCAGCTTCAGCTTGGTGCCTACCCCATCGGTACCCGATACGAGAATCGGCTTTTCGTATTTTTTCGTGTCCAGACGGAACAACGCTCCGAAGCCGCCCAAATCGGTCAGCACTTCGGGGCGGAATGTCCGCTTCACGTGTTTTTTCATGCGTTCGACGGCTTCGTTCCCCGCGTCGATGTCGACACCCGCTTGTTTATATGCTTCACTCATCGTTTCTCCCCCTTACAAGAGGTTGCTTGTATTAGCACTTGGACGCTGGTAGCGCCTCTTCAAATTCAATCTCGGTCGGATACTCTCCGGTAAAGCAGGCGAGGCAATGCCCTTTGTTCGGAGCGGAATCCTGGCGGCCAATCGCTTCGATCATGCCTTCTACAGACAGGAAGGCCAAGGAATCGGCTTCAATGATCTGGCGAATTTCCTCTACCGATTTGGTCGCGGCAATCAGTTCGTCACGCGTGGAGGTGTCGATGCCGTAAAAGCACGAGTTCATGACAGGCGGAGAGCTGATGCGCACGTGTACTTCCTTGGCGCCAGCCTCGCGCAGCATGCGGACAATGCGGTTGCTCGTCGTGCCGCGCACGATGGAATCGTCAATCATGACGACGCGCTTGCCTTCGACTACTTTGCGAACCGCCGACAGCTTGAGGTACACCGCGCGCTCGCGCAGCTCCTGGCTCGGCTGGATGAACGTCCGGCCTACATAACGGTTTTTGATTAAGCCGATCTCGTACGGAATGCCTGTCGCTTCCGCAAAGCCGATCGCGGCGGAAATGCTGGAGTCCGGCACGCCTGTGACTACATCGGCGTCAATTGCCGATTCCAGAGCGAGCTGCTTGCCCAGCCGTTTGCGGGCCATGTGGACGTTGATGCCGTCGATGTCGCTGTCCGGGCGGGCGAAGTAAATGTATTCGAACGTACAGATCGAGCGTTGTGTCGTCTCGGTGTGCTTCGTCTCGGTGATGCCGTCCTGGTCGATGACGATCATTTCCCCTGGCTGCACGTCGCGCCAATACTCGGCACCGATGATGTCAAACGCACAGGTTTCGGAGGCGACTGTCACCGCGTCGCCCAGTCGGCCGAGCGACAGCGGACGCAGGCCGTTCGGATCGAGTGCGATCACGAGCTGCTTCTCGTTCATGACGAGCAACGCATACGCGCCCTTGATGTGCTGCAGCGCGTCTTTTACCGCACCTGGCAGGTCGCGGCGCTCGGAGCGTGCGATCAGATGCGCGATCACCTCGGTGTCGCTGGTCGTCTGGAAAATCGACCCTTTTGCTTCCAGCTCTTTGCGCAGGACGGCCGCATTGACGAGGTTACCGTTATGGGCAACAGCCATGCTGCCTTGCGCGTAGCGGAAAAACAGCGGCTGGGCATTTTCAATCTTGCTGGAGCCGGCAGTCGTATAGCGGGTGTGGCCGATGGCGATGTGACCGCGAAATTTTTCCAGGTCGCCTTTGCCAAACGCTTCCGATACAAGCCCCATTCCGCGGTGCTTATACCACTTCTCGCCGTCGGAGGCGCAGATACCTGCGCTCTCCTGACCGCGATGCTGAAGGGCGTGCAGACCGAGATAAGTCAGTTGGGATGCTTCCTTATGGTTGTAGATGCCAAAGACGCCGCATTCTTCGTTAAGTTTGTCCCAGATTACCCGATCAAACATGGAATCGCATCCTTCCAGGCTGCTTTCACCTCTTGAATCGAAGCGTTGATCGCTTCTGCACCGTTCACGTTCACTACCAGACGATCGCCGCCGATCGTACCGATTTTTTCAGCCGGTACGCCATGCTCACCTGCCAATGCGAGGATCGCTTCCGCCTGCTCAGGGCTTGCGCTGAGCAAAATGCGGGATTGGGATTCGCTGAACAACAGTACATCGCTTCGCAGTTCGGAGCTAAGCTCGACTTGAGCGCCGATGCCTTTGCCGAAGCAAGACTCTGCCAGAGCCACGCCGAGACCGCCTTCGGACAGGTCGTGAGCGGAGTTGACCAAGCCTTTGCGGATCGCTGTGAGCACGAGCTTTTGTACAGCGGCTTCCTTGTTCAGATCAATTTGCGGAGGACGGCCGGAGATGGAGCCTGTTGCGAGCTTTTGATACTCGCTGCCGCCCAGCTCTGCGAACGTTTCGCCGAGCAGGATGATCGCGTCGCCTTCGTTTTTGAAGTCTTGGGTCGTAATATGGTCAACATCGGTAATCAGACCGACCATGCCGACGGTTGGAGTCGGATAGATCGCGTCACCGCTGCGTTCGTTGTAAAAAGATACGTTGCCGCCGATCACAGGCGCGTCGAGTGCCACGCACGCCTCGCTCATGCCTTCGCACGCTTTCTCGAACTGCCAGAACACTTCCGGCTTTTCCGGGCTGCCGAAGTTGAGGCAGTCGGTGATCGCCAGCGGCTCGGCACCGGAGCAGACCACGTTGCGAGCGGATTCCGCTACAGCGATGGCGCCGCCCACTTTTGGATCGAGGTAGACGTAGCGTCCGTTGCAATCTGTCGTCATGGCAAGCGCCTTGCGCGTACCGCGCACCATGACAACCGCCGCGTCAGAGCCAGGCTTGACCGCTGTGTTTGCCCGCACGATGTGGTCGTATTGCTCGTACACCCACGCCTTGTTGGCAACAGTCGGCTGTGCCAGAATGCTTTTCAGCGTCTCGTTCAAATCTTTCGGCTCCTGGATGGCAGCGAGCACGTCTACATTCGCGTTTGCCTCGTAGTAAGCAGGTACTGCGGATGGACGGTGGTAGACAGGCGCGTCATCAGCCAGGCTGTTTACTGGCACTTCTGCCACGACTTCGCCTTTGTGCAGCAGGCGCAGCTTGCTGTCTTCCGTTACTTTGCCCACGACAGCGGACGCCAAGCCCCACTTGTCAAAAATAGCAATGGCTTCTGCTTCCTTGCCTTTTTCCACGACGACGAGCATGCGCTCCTGGGACTCGGACAGCATCATCTCGTAAGCGGACATTCCCGCTTCACGCTGTGGCACGAGGTCGAGGTTCATCTCGATTCCGTTTCCTGCCTTGGACGCCATCTCGGAGCTGGAGCTGGTCAAGCCAGCCGCGCCCATGTCCTGAATCCCGACGACGATTCCTGTGTCGATCAGCTCCAGGCACGCTTCAAGCAAAAGTTTTTCCATGAACGGGTCGCCCACTTGTACCGCCGGACGCTTTTTCTCCGATTCCTCTGTCAGCTCCTCGGACGCAAACGTTGCGCCGTGAATCCCGTCGCGGCCTGTGCTTGCGCCGACGTAGATGACAGGGTTGCCGATACCGGAGGCTACCCCTTTTTGAATTTTTTCGTGGTCGATGAGGCCCACGCACATCGCATTGACGAGCGGGTTGCCTTCATACGTAGGGTCGAAGTTCACTTCTCCGCCCACGGTAGGAATCCCGATGCAGTTTCCGTAACCGGCGATACCAGCCACCACGTGTTCAAACAAATATTTGACGCGCGGCGTTTTCAGCTCCCCGAAGCGAAGCGAGTTGAGCAGGGCGATTGGACGCGCGCCCATGGAAAACACGTCGCGGATAATGCCGCCCACGCCAGTCGCTGCGCCCTGGTACGGCTCGATAGCAGACGGGTGGTTGTGGCTTTCGATTTTGAAAACAACTGCCTGATTGTCGCCGATGTCCACGATCCCTGCGCCTTCGCCTGGACCTTGCAGCACGCGAGGACCTTTTGTCGGGAACTTGCGCAGGACAGGCTTGGAGTTTTTGTAGGAGCAGTGCTCAGACCACATCACGCTGTACAGACCTGTCTCTGTCCAGTTCGGCTGGCGTCCCAAAATATTGACAACACGTTGGTATTCTTCGTCAGTCAGCCCGATTTCGCGATAGAGCTTCTGATCGGCAATTTGTTCTGCGGTCGGTTCTTTATGCGTGAGTTGTGACACTGTTTTGTTCCCTCCACGTCTTCAGGATCGAGGTAAACATGCGGCGTCCGTCATCGGAAGTCATCCATTTGTGGACAGCGCGCTCAGGGTGAGGCATCATGCCGAGCACATTGCCGCGCTCGTTGCAAATGCCTGCAATATCGTCAATCGAACCATTCGGGTTCTCGCCGCTGTAGCGGAATACGATCTGCTTGCCTGCTTTCAGCTTCGCAAGCGTCTCTTCATCACAGTAGTAGTTTCCTTCGCCGTGCGCGATCGGAATCTGAATTTCTTCCCCGGCCGCGTAGTCGCGGGTAAACGGGGTATCGTTGTTGTCTACGCGCAGGCCGGACAGCTTGCAGGCGAATTTGAGGGAACGGTTGCGCAAAAGCGCTCCTGGCAACAGCCCTACCTCCGTGAGAATTTGGAAGCCGTTACAGATTCCCATCACCAGCTTGCCTTCCTCCGCTGCCTTGACCACCTGCTCCATGACAGGCGAAAAGCGAGCGACCGCGCCACAGCGCAAATAGTCTCCATAGGAGAAACCGCCCGGCAAAAGAATCACGTCATACCCGGACAAATCTGTCTCGGAATGCCATACGTAATCGACCGGCACTCCCATTACGTCTTCAACTGCGTTATACAAATCTACGTCGGCATTGGAGCCTGGAAAGACGATAACCGCTACTCGCATGTCCTTAGCCCTCCACGATTTCAAAGCGATAGTCTTCAACCACCGTATTGGCCAACAGCTTTTCGCACATCTCACGTACACGCTCTTCTGCCTGCGCACGGTCCGCTGAGTTCAGCGTAAGCTCCATGTACTTCCCGATCCGCGCATTGTTTACTTCGTCAAAACCAAGGGTGTGCAGAGCCCCTTTTACAGCGTGGCCTTGCGGGTCCAAAACGCTCTCGCGCAGCGTTACATAAACAACAGCTTTAAACATGTACGTCTCCTCCCAGTCTCTTCAGCATTTCTTGGTACGCTTCTTCTACATTGCCCAAATCACGACGGAAGCGGTCTTTGTCCAGCTTCTCTTTTGTTACCGAGTCCCAGAAACGGCATGTATCCGGGGATATTTCATCGGCGAGGAGGATCTCCCCGTCCGGCGTTCTTCCAAATTCCAGTTTAAAATCGACCAGGGTGATGTTGCGCTCGGCGAGGTAAGGCACGAGAACCTCGTTTACAGCCAGCCCCATGCGCTCAAGCGTCGCCAGGTCACTTTCGCTCGCAATTCCCAACACTTTGATATGGGACGGGTTCACCAACGGGTCGCCCAATGCGTCGTCCTTGTAGTAAAACTCGACAACCGGCTGCGGGAGAACGGTGCCCTCTTCCATGCCAAGGCGTTTGGCGAGCGAGCCTGCCGCGATATTGCGGACAACGACCTCCAAAGGAATGATCTCCACTTTGCGGACAACCTGCTCGGTTGCGGACAGCAGGCGGACAAAATGGTTGTCGATGCCTTTCTCCTTTAGCATGGTGAAAAAGATAGCGGTAATGCGGTTGTTCAGCTCACCTTTTCCGGTGATTTGCGCCCGCTTCTCTCCGTTGAATGCTGTTGCGTCGTCTTTATACTCTACCCAGTATTGCTCAGGCTCAGATGTCCGATAAATACGTTTCGCCTTACCTTCGTAGAGTTGTTCCTGTTTTTCCACTGTAGGAGTCACCTTCCCAGATAAAAAGGTTGAGTTGCGATTAATTCACGAACGATTCAACTACATTAAAACACAAACATACGCATTTATCAACGAAAAAAGCGTGAACAGACTTCGACAAACGTTCGGGAATTGTTGCATAATCGGATGTTAAACTTTCGTTAACATTCGTTTACGCGTTATTCATATCAGTTTTACATCCCGTTCTATGCGGCCGTTCCCCGTCGCTGGAAGAGCCGCTCATGCTTTTTTCCGCAGCCTGTCCCCCGTTTTCCCGCTGCCGGAAGACCCTTTTGCCGTCTTTGTGTTACACTGTTTTTGGTACAACCTACACGTGAAAGAAGGAATATCAGATGTTTCCCTTTGAAGTATCGTTTCCTACCCATATCTACTTCGGCATGGGCGAACTTGCGCGTTTGGGCCAGGCAGCGAAAACTCTCGGCAACAAGGCGCTTCTTGTCACGGGTGGCAGCGCAGCCAAGCGCACGGGGCTTCTCGACCGCGCGATTACGCTTTTGCAAGAAGCGCAAGTAGCCTTTGCTCTCTTTGACAAAATCGAACCGAATCCGCGCACGGCTACCGTCGATGCCGGGGCAGCGCTCGCCCGGAAAGAACAGTGCGACTTCGTGCTGGCGCTCGGCGGCGGCTCGGTCATGGATGCTGCCAAAGCGATTGCAGCCGCAGCGCTTTCCGGCCGTCCGATCTACGACTACATGCGCGGCAATCCGAGCGGCACAGGCAAATGGCTGGTACCTGTGCAGGAGGCGCTCCCTCTCCTGACGGTTCCGACAGTAGCCGCTACCGGATCGGAAGCGAACAACATCAGCGTCCTGACCCATTGGGAGACGCACGAAAAATCTTCCATCAACGGCCCGGCTCTCTTCCCGAAAATCGCCATTCTCGACCCGTCCATCACCTTTACGGTTCCTGCGCGCGTCACAGCGGAAGCTTGCGCAGATATTTTTTCCCATCTGTTTGAAACCTATCTCATCAGCGCGGACAAAACAAACGTGCAGGACGGGATTACCGAAACGCTCATCCGGCTTGTCGCCGAGCATTCCCTCACAGCCATTCGCCATCCGGATCACGAGGAAGCCCGCTCCACTCTGCTATGGGCGAGCACGCTGGGCATCAGTCCGTTCGCAAACGCCGGACGCGGCGCAGGCATGCCTCTGCACGGCATCGAGCACCCGCTGAGCGGAATATACGACATGGCCCACGGTCGCGGCCTGGCGATTTTGTCCATCCCTTACTTCGAGCAGGTTATTTTGCCGCTTCGCCCGGAACGGCTGGCGCGCATGGGCCGTCACTGCTTCGGCGTCACCGCGGAAGACGAAGGCGCTGCAGCGCGCGCGACTATCGCCGCTGTTTCACGCTGGTACGAAAGCATGGGCATCACCGAACGACTCTCCGACTTCGGCGTGACCGAGGACGCCTTGCCGAAAATGGCCGAAGAAGCCGTCACCATCGGCGGACGCGGCGCAGGCTACCTGGCCAGCGCCAAAAAGCTGAACGCAGATGACGTCATCGCCATCTATCGAGCGTGCTTGTAAACGTCGAACATACTGGCAAGCCCGCTCTTTCCTGTGCGATAATACAATTAATAAAAATTTTTTTTACTATATGGAGGTCGTACATATGGCAGATCCACGTATCAATGAACTGGCCAGCCGTCTCGTCCGCTACTCTCTCAACCTGCAAAAAGGGGAAAAGGTCCTGATCGAAAACACTGGCCTGCAACCCGAGCTTGTACGCGCACTCGTCCGCGAATCGTTTGCGGTCGGCGCTCTGCCGCTCGTGACTCTGAAAGACCAGGAAGTTTTGCGCGCGCTCTACCAGGGCACCAGTGAAGAACACATGGCCTTAATGGCGAAGTACGAATACGAGCGGATGAAAGACATGGACGCGTACATCGCGATCCGCGCTTACGAGAACATCAACGAGTTCGCCGACGTTCCGGAAGACAAGATGGGCATTTATTCCCGCATCCTGTACCAGCCTGTGCATACAAACGAACGCGTGCCAAACAAGCGCTGGGTCGTTCTGCGCTACCCGAACAAATCGATGGCGCAACTGTCCAACATGAGCCTGGAAGGCTTCGAGGACTTCTATTTCTCCGTGTGCAACCTGGACTACGCGAAAATGTCCCAGGCCATGACTCCGCTGAAAGAGCTGATGGAGCGCACCGACCGCGTCCGCATCGTCGGACCGAAAACAGACCTGCGCTTCTCCATCAAAGGCATTAACGCGGTCAAATGCGACGGCAAACGCAACATTCCGGACGGCGAAGTGTACACAGCGCCTGTCCGCGACTCTGTAGAGGGCACCATCTACTACAACGCGGCTTCCAACTACCACGGCATTTCCTTTACCGATGTCCAGTTCACCTTCAAGCAAGGAAAAATCGTGGAAGCGACCAGTTCCAACACAAAAGCGCTGAATGAAATTCTCGACACGGACGAAGGCGCTCGCTACATCGGGGAATTTGCGATCGGCTTCAACCCGCACATCCTCCACCCGATGCTCGACATCCTGTTCGACGAGAAGATCGCAGGCAGCTTCCACTTCACGCCTGGCAACGCCTACACAGTAGCAGACAACGGAAACCGTTCCTCTGTCCACTGGGATCTGGTACAAATCCAGCGCCCTGAATACGGCGGCGGCGAAATCTGGTTCGACGACGTGCTGATTCGAAAAGACGGCCGCTTTGTCCTGCCGGAGTTGGAAGGCTTGAACCCGGAAAATCTGGTGTAGGAAGTCCGCCTGCTCGTCCAGCCAGCGATAGCCGATCAGGTGCTGGAAGCAAAGGCCTTTTATATAGAAGAGATGGCCGAGCATCCGGACGGCGTGCTGGTCACGCTGCGCGTCCGGCAACTGGAGGAAATCTCGTCCTGGGTACTGGGACTGGGGGCAAATGCCTTTGTCCTTGCGCCGGAATCGCTGCGCCAAAAAATTCGCGAGGAAGCGGAAAAAATGCTGAAACGCTACTGACATACTGCTGTCAGTAGCGTTTTTGTATGCTAAGGCTACACAAATGAAAAGGAGCTGACATTCTCATGAATCCAGTGGAAATCGTGCACAGTCTGGAAAAGATAACCGCGCATTACTTGCAAGAGCTCGAAGCATTCAGCATGGAGCAACTGCACAAAAAGCCGAGCGAGGACGAAGTAAACATGCCGGGTGCCGAGAAGCGTGAAAACGGGCAAGCGATTCTTGCCCAAGGCTCTTTGCCGCCGATTCGCATTCACGTTCCTGCCTCGCCCGAATACACACCTGCCCAGCCTGCGAGCAAGGAACAACTGGTCAACGGCATGCAGGCTGTGCTTGAGCGCATGCACGCGCTGGCGCCGACGGTGGACGATATCCCGGCCCACCACAAAGTCGAGCACTCTGGCTTCGGCCCGCTCGCTGCCAAAGAATGGTTTGCGCTAGTCGAGATGCACTATCGCCACCATCTGCACCAATTGAACAGGCTGAAAGGCTAGCTTTTTTCCCCGAACAGGCCAGCGAGCTTCTGGTAGGTCGGCGGAAACTCTGCCTGATAGCGCAGGAAGGACGGGATCGGATAGCGTATCCCGCCTTTTTGCGTGGCGGCCAATCCCTCCACCAGCTCGGCTGCGTCGCGAAAATGAAAGCTGAACGCCATCTCGTGGTCCTGCGTCTGGGCAAACAGCCGATCCCCGTAACAGGGGACGATCACTTGCGGCTGTCCGGTCTGGATCGGCTTGATCGCGATATCCGCACAGTCCGCCCGGCTGGAAAAAGTGGAAGGAATCGAGCCGCCGCGCTTGTAGAGCATCCCCGCCACCAGCCGCATCACCTGTGCCGCGTTTCCGTAAATGACGACCACATCCGGCTCGACCTGCGCCCGCTCCAACGGGTACGACACGTAGTAGCCGCTTTCCTCCGCCGAAAATTTCGGGACATCCGCCTCGCTTTTCGCTCCCGTCTCCAGCGAATCCGTGTACATCCCGCAGGCGAGATGGCCCTCGGTGTAGTACGCAGGCTGTTCCTCGTAGCCGAACGCCACCTGCGCGATCGGACAGGACAGGTCTGCCCCGTTCATGGCAATACTCCAGCCATAACGCCGCGAAAAGCCGACCGCCTGGCAAATCGTGATCGGATACCCCAAGTCCCGCTGCGGCCGCTTTGCCTTTGACGGCAATGCCGCTTCCTCGCGCATGATCGAAACGCCCACGGGAAACGTTTCCGTCCGCACATACGTCTGAATAGCCTCGTTCAGCTCCAGGGCGGTAATCGTACTCGTACTCATAGCGCTCTCCTCCTCGAATAAACAAACTCGCCTCGCGCAAAAATATCCGTACACAGAATTTTTCGTCTTTTCTATACCTATGTCCTGTCTGTCCGCCCTATTTCTTTGCAAGCTTACAACTTCGTAAGGTAGTGGAAAGGAAAATCAATATCTCTCCATCCCGATTCCTGTTAGGATAAAAAAAGATTACGCAACAGGCACGGAGGCTTGACCGATGAAAAAACTGGCAACATTTTTACTCGCGACGACGATCCTGGCGTTGTTTATCATAGGCTGTTCCAAGCCCAGCACGCCCGAACAGGTGCAGGGGCTGGGAAAAGAAGAAGCGGCGCAAATCGCTGCGGCCGCTGTCCGTCAATATTACCACGTTTCCGTAGATACCGCCGACCGGGAGATTACGCTCGAAGACCCTGCCAAGCTGATTGATGCCGCCACTGGCGAGCCGATCTACAAAGGAGTGCCCGTTCACGCCCTGCTTCGCGGCGAGCCGAAAAGCGCGATATTTCCGGCTACCACGCGATTATCGAGCCAAAGACGAAGCAGCTTCTCTCGCTCTCGATTGACGTGATCGGCAAGGACGGCGAAAAAGCGACGAAAACAATCGCCGAAGCGGAGCTGGAAAAAGCCGCAGCCGACTTCGTTCGCTCGCAAAACTTGCTGGCAACGGCAAACTTTCAGCTCATTCGGACGTCAGAGCCGACGGACAATGACCTCAAGCGCTACTTTTACTATTCAGACGGCCACAACTCCATCGCGATTGGCGTAGACACTGCGTTGAAGCAGGTCGTCACTTTCACCTATGACTGATAGACTCGACCGACCGCCTCTCATGTAGTGCCAGACACAGCGTCTCTGGCCAAGACCCTATTTAACGGACATAGTAAACCCTGGGCAACAAGCTGGTGACGGTACCCACCTGGAGCCAGCTTGTTTCATTAACGTTACAATAGTCTTACATTGAACAATGTATAAACGAAAAAAGCAAAAGTTTTTGGATTTCCGGGAGAAATATATACCCAACCGGATTTTTATGGTAAAGTGAAATAAAATACATTTTTTGGAAGAAGGGAGACTCAGTGAGGTGTCGCTTTCACTAGGTGCACTAATTAGCAGTCATCGTAGTCGACGCAATCTAACACTAGCAGACCTTTCGGAAATGTCGGGAGTCAGTAAAAGTACCATATCGCTAATTGAAACAGGAGAAACCAAGCGTCCCAGCTATGCCACTTGGAGAAAGATAGCGGAGGCAATCGATATAGCACCTAGCGTCATCATTAACGCATTTGTAGACACTACTCATCATCCTAGAACATTAGAGCTCATTCTCGCAGAGGTTATCACCGAAGGATGGGAAGCTCTTGTCTCCAAAGTTGCTACGCATTATTTAGAGTCACCCAAGGTCGATACATTTAGAGCGTTAGATCATATCGACCGTACTGCCAGGGATACGGAGAACAAACGAATAAAACGCATTTTGTGGGATACGATTATTAATTTCACAAGAAGCAGGGGAATACCCTCATATCTGGCAAACGCCTTGTATGAAAGGTATTTGATTGAGCGTGACGACTTCGCTCGTTTCGAGGAAACATATCGACGTGGGAAGGAACTGCTTCTCTATGTCGAGCATCTCTATGTTGAAGATCGAATCGACTACTATTATAAAATGGGTGTTCACGCCAACATACTCGACTTACACGACGAAAGTATCGATTTATGCAGGCTCGGTTTACGAGAGGATCGGTCAGATAGCAGACCTAAAGCATCTGCATATATCTCCTTGTTTAACTCGTGTATTTATTTTGGAGACTTCCATATTGCTGACATCTACCTAAAAGAGTACGAAAACAGCAAATATGCTGATTTCCGAAAGAATCATTTTCGCGCTACTTTGCTTGCGAAAAAAGGGCAGCATGAGGACGCAATCAGTTTGTTCAACGTCTGTTTAAACGAGACTGACAGAGAAGGGCGTATCTCCATCGTCGTTGACCTCATGGAATCGTATTTGCAGGCCGGAAAGACAGACGATCTCATGCTCTTGCTCGAAACGGAGGATCAGTTTCTGCCAGAGAAGATGCCGCAGCATCCGTACCGAATTAAGACACTGGCCCAATACTACAGACGCAAGGCGCTGTGCCTAATCTCCATGGAGAAATATGATCAGGGTTTTCATAGCCTGATCGAAAGTATCAAGTATTACAAGCACATAGGCATAACGACAGAGGTCATCGAAGGCATCCGACTTTTCCTGCGCCATCATCGAACCAACAATAAAAATTTAACCTTTGAACACATGGAGTTAATCGAAAACATATGTGATAATATTTTGTAACATATAGAAGGAGGAGAGTTTAATGCAGAAGCTACTAGTGGTTTTTGCTCTTGTGGTGTTCTTTTCCTCGCCTGTAGTATCGGAAGCGTGTGATCCGAAGTCGGAGCCTTATCGAGTTGAACCTGATTGGTAAAATGTCGTGAAAGGAGAGGGAAGAAAATTCCTTCTCCTTTTTATTTCTCAATATTACAAGCGAAAAAATGTCCATTCCAAAGAGGACACTTTACTCAGGCAACGGGACTTTTCCACTAGCTCCCACTGTATTTTTCCTCGATTTCTTCTTTCATTTCCTGATACGTCTTGTTGGTGAGGTTCACCAAGTAATCGGTAAGCTCCTCTTTCGATTGCGCGGCTAACGCTTCCCTGGCCTGTCTTTGCTTCGTAAAATACTCCTTGGCCTGATGGCCGATCTTGCCGCTTGCCGCCAAATACTCGATTGCAGTCCCGAGGTTCAGGCTCTCCCGCCAGCTTTTGTCGTACCAGTCCCGGTTGTAGGCGTCGATCCACTTGCGGCGGTCGATCAGCACCGCGCCTACTTCCGTCAGGGCGTCCCGCTTCCACTGCTCCCACTTCTGGGCGATTTCTTTTGCCCGCTCCAGCTCTCTTTTGAATTGCTCGCGGTTCGTCACGTTGGCATACAAGCCTTCCGATGCCTGGGCAATCGCCTTCAGTTGCTTCTGCCCTTCGGCGTTCACGTCAAAGCCGATCACGTTTAAGAGCGGCATGATTTGCGACTGGGACAGATCTTTGGCTACGGCCACCGGATCGCCGCCGCAAGTCTCAATGCCATCGCTGACCAGGTAGATGACGTTCGTGTTTTTATCTGCCGAAAACGCGGCCAAATCTTGCTGGGCAAGCTTGAGAGAATGGGCGATCGACGTCCAGCCAGTCGGCTCAAACAGCGCAAGCGCCTGATCCAGCCGCTTCGGCTCGTACGATTGCAGCGGATAGACCAGATCGCTGCTGGAGCAGGAGAGCTGTCTGTCCCCATCGGCATTGCTCCCTTTATGTCCATAGACGCGCAGCGAAATGTTTGCTTCCTCCGGGAGTGATTCGGCAAATTCCTTGATCGCTTCCTTGGCCAGTTGCATTTTGGTTTTGTCTCCCATTTTGCCAGCCATGCTGCCGCTCGCGTCCAAAATGATTTCGACGTTAAAATGCTCCCGAAACTGAAACCGCGCATCCCCGATGTCCGGGCTTCCGAACGAAGCCATTTTCCAGCGATCCACAACCATCTGCGGACTGAGGTAGTCCTCGGAGAACAAACCGAGCAACTGATTCCAGTACAGTTGCAAATACGCCTCGTCCATCCCGTCCACCACGGTAGGCATTTTGTCGAGAATAGCCGAGATGGCAGGCCGATGCGGGTGTTGGGCGAGGTAAAAATGCGTACCCGCCAACTGCCCGGGCTGCTCCGCGATCAACTCCTGCGTGCTTTGCGGCCATTTCACCTCGCCTACTCGCGGCCCTGCTCCAGATGCGCCAAGGGTGCAGCCGCACAGCAGCAGGGCTATCATCAAGCTGTTTACCAGGCCAAGCATTCGCCTGTACGTACCGTGCATTCGGTCATAGCCTCCTTGTCGTGTGTATGTTCTGCATCATCGGATATGACGAGATGAACCGTTTTTGCTTTTACAGCGTGATGGAACTGAGAAAAAGGCCCCCTGCCGCATGGAGAAAGCCAATCTGTCTGCTCGATCCCGTCTGGTACACTTCCTCCTCGTGCTTTGGGTCAGGCATGAAGGAAAAGTCAAATGTAGTGGAGCGGAAGCGGACAGAGGTCTGCACCTGGATGCGCTCATCCGCGGTGACGACAATTTGCGAGCCGGGCACTGTGGCGTGGTTGGCCTCCAGTATCGTGACGACGACATCCCGCAGCTTCGGAGCCGCTTGTGCCAAACCTGTCTGCACGTAGAACAGCAGCTCCACGTTTGCCGGCAGCCAGTTTGAGAGCACCTGGTCAATCGCTTCGTACCGCACCTCGCTCCTGGCCCAGTCCGGATGGCTCGCGCGGATGGAAGCCTCCGCCTGATCCACGAACGGCTTGATGTAAGCCTCGTCCTTCAAGCGCATAGGAGATTGATCGTAGCGAGCAAGCGCCTTTTCCATCTCGTCGTAGATCGGCTTGACCGCCGCCAACGCCGCTTGCTGCGCACTGTCTGACGCCTGCTCCTTGACGACGAAAACAGTCGAGAGGTTAAACAGCGCCATGAACAGGACGAGCATGATGAGCATGAAGATCGTAAGCGTAAAAATCGTGACATTCCCTCGTTCATTCCGCAAAAACGCAAGCCAGTCTCTCATCTAGTGAACCACCCTGCTCGTAATCTCGCGCTGAAACGAAATCGTCTTGTCTGCTTCATCCATGTTCCGCGTCAAAATATCCGGCAAAAAGGCGATTTCCAGGTTCGCGCCGATCATGACCTTGAAATACCCGTCACTTGTCGACTCGATGTACGACTCCCCTTTATTGAAGCCGATACCGCCGCCCGCTCCGGCGAGCACTTTTTCCGCCGCAGCGAGCGCACTGGACTCGCTCCCCGTAATGGCGAATACTTTTGCCGCCTCATTGGCAGCCGATTGTGCAGCGATTACCCCGTACACGCCGATCAAAAATTGCCAGCATACGAGCATGATGAGAAAAAGCAGCGGCAAAATCCCGAGAAACTCAATCGTGACCGAGCCTTTTTCATCAGACAGCGCACGCGCCAGCTTCCCTGCGTCCCTCGCGTCGGCGCGCCCCTGTCTTGCGCCCGGCATCACCCACTGCCTGGGCGTACGGTTAAACAGACGCATGTTTCTTCCGGAGAAAAGCCAGATGATTTTTTTTCATGAACGGCAGCCCGATCGCCAAAATGACTAGCTGGATCGGAAAATCTCCCCGGTAAATGGCGCCGATGATCGTCGCAGGCACAATCAAGGCGTAAAAGTAAAGCAGCATGAAATTCCAAAAACGCTGCCAGTTTTTCTCCTGCTTGGACATGTCATTTCCCCCTCCATGCTTTTTCGCTTGGCGCCAAGCTTTACCGCTTCACTTCTTTGCGGCGTGCGTACTCCATGCCAGACTGTTCAATATAGGGCAGCGCAAACCAGAAAAGCAGCAACGGATAAGGAATCGTCTCCCCCACTATCATGAGCAGGCAGCAGAGCGGCAGGAGCACGCCGTACAAAACAATCGCGATCCCGTTCCAAAACCGCTGCCTCTTCGCTTCTTTTGTCGTCAAGCCGTGTCCCTCCTCCCAGTATCCACGCTCTCCGCGTTCGCTGACTCGCTCATCCATTTGTGCGTGTACATCGTCAGCATCACCGCCATGAGCGGAAAGAAAATGACATTCAAGAGCAATTGCGTAAAGAAAACTGCGCCAAAGCTGGTCGTAATGTACGTGACCGTAAACAGCCCGATCACGCTGATGGCCCACTCGATGGCGCTAATCAGCAGAATCACGCCAAGGATGGAGAAAAAGTGCTTTTTCCCCAGCGCAAACGCCTTTTTCCAGCACTGCTGCACCGGCTGTTTTTTGATGACAGTCAAGTACGGGGTCAAGTAAAACAGCACGAGGATGACCACCCCTGGCACCACAAACAGCAGCATGCCAAACGACACTGCAAGCACGTAGACGATCCCGAAGACAAACACGGCAAAGCTTTGATCCAAAAACGTGCGCAGTGCCTGGCGAATCGGCCGCTCCTCTCCCGCAAGCTCGCTTTGCACATACTGGGCAAACGGAAGCTGAACGACCGACAAAAACACGAGCAGCAAAAACATGTTGAAAAAGGCTGACACCACCTGCCCGCCTGTCAAGGCAGCGATAAAGTGGATATAGTTGACGGTAAAATTGTGAATGAGCAAAAAAGGCAGAACGACGACTGCTGACAAGAGCAGCATGGACTCGATGTTGCGCGTGTAAAACAGGAAGCTTTCTTTGATCGGATGCTTCACTCTGACTCATTCCCATCTAACGTTTTGGCGACCAGTCACAGCCAGCGTCAGGCGCTAGGCAAACAGTTTGAACAGCTTGCGGCCCCATTTCGCCAGCTTGCTGCCTACCCACAGAACGCCGCCGACCGAGACAAGCACGACAGCGACCGTCTGTCCTCCGGGAATCATCGCGGCGATGACGCCGGCATCCATGAGCGTGCTGCCGAAACTGCCTGTTCCGTCGATAGCATAGTCGATGCGTTCATCCTGGCTGTTGCTTGAATCAAACGCATCCTGGAAGTTCGTGAAGGTGTCGATGCTGTCAAACACGAGACTGATCCCCGCCGTTGCGACGTTCAAGCCTTTGACCAGCCCTGTCACTTGCAGGCCGCTTGCCGTGTCTTTGATGAACTTGAAATTCATCCAGGCGGAAGCAGCGTCGAAGCCGTCGACAGGCAAGCCGCTCACCCAGTCGAAGGAAGTGTCCTTGAGATGGATGTCGATTGCCTTGACGCCCAACTCGACGAGGAACAGGCTGCGCATGTTGGCAAAAGTAGCCGGGTCTACATTTCCTTCCGCGAGATCAGCCGCCATGCCGAGGCTGCCGCCGAACACGCTGTTGATCGACCAGTTGACATAGTCGTATGCTTTGGAATCGCCTTTGCCGGAAAAGCTGCCCGGTGTGACGCTGCCTGGCTGCGTATTTCCAGGAGTTAAGCTGCCCGGACGGGTATCTCCCGGATTGACGTTCCCCGGTTGGGTATCACCGGGATTGACGCTTCCCGGCTGGAAAGCTCCCGGGTTCACATTGCCCGGCGTGACGTTGCCAGGCTGCACATTGCCAGGTCGTGTGTTTCCTGTATCCAGACTCCCCGGCTGGATCTCGCCGGGCGAAATCTCTCCTATTTCCCACTGAAAACTACCGGGCTGTATGTCATTTGGCGAAATATTTCCCGGCCCGATCTCTCCCGGCTGGACTGCGCCTGGACGCACGTCCCCAGGCGCCAAAGATTCTGCATGCACAAAAGCTGCAAAGGGGAAGAGATTCATCACCAGAATGAACAGGGCCACGATCGCTGCCCAGTTCGTGCGTCTTACATGACGATTCACAGCATTCACCCCGATTTCATTAGTCCCTGGCAAACCGCCGATCGGCGGCGCTAGTTACCGCCTGCCTTGGTGCCGTACTGCTCAGAAATGGCTTCAATGGTTTCCTTGTAAGATTTTTTGGCCAGGGAATCGAGCAAATCTTCCAGTTCGTCCGCCCGCTTATCCACGTTTCGTTTATGCTCATCCTGCAGACGGCCCAACTCTTCGGCAAGCTGCTGCGGGAACCGTTTATCCCGTTTGATTTGCCGAATCATCCAGTCGATGTTTCGCTTTTCATCGTCGGCCAAAAAATTCCACTTCAGCTTGTATTGCGTATTGTTTAGGAGCTGCTTGACTTTCCGGGAGTGCGCTTTACTGGACTCTTTGCTCTTCCAATTGTGCCATTCGAGAGCAATTTCTTTTGCTTTGGAAAATTCATCTTGCAGCCCTTTTTTGTCGCGAATAGACACATAGCGGCCGCGCGCTGCTTCTGCGACTGCCTTAAGCTGCTTTTGCCCCTCTCCATCCACGTCAAAACCGATGACATTCAAGATAGGTGTAATGTTGGAGTCAGCCAACTGTTTGGCTGCTGCCACCGGATCGCCACCGCACGTCTCGATTCCGTCGCTGACGAGAAAAATCAGGTTTGTGTTCTTGTCCCCAGCAAGCTGGCTCAAGTCTTTTTCTGCCTCCTGCAAGGAATAGGCTATCGGAGTCCAGCCTGTCGGCTGAAATTGGTTCAGACTTGCGGCAAGCTTTCCGGCGTCGTATTTTTGCAACTCGTACACCAGCTCGCTGCTGCTGCAGGAAAGCGCCTTGTCGGACTCTTTACCGCTCCCTTTGTTCCCGTAAACGCGGAGGGCGACATTCGCCTCTTTGGGCAACGCCTCTGCAAACGCTTTGATCGCTTCCTTGGCCGCATCCATTTTCGTTTTGCCGTCCATTTGCCCAGCCATGCTGCCACTCGCGTCGAGAATGATCTCCACGTTGTACTGCTCCTTGAACTGAAAGCGCGGATCGTCGATGTCGGGACTTCCAAACGAAGCCATCTTGATGTCTTCTATCAGCCGTTCCGGGTCAGGATAATCCTCGGCGAACAGCCCGAGCAGCGCCAAGTAGTACAGGTCGATTACTTCCTGATCGGGGTTTTCAATCGCAGGCAAATCGTTCAGAAACGTCCGAAGCTCTTGTTCATGCTCGGAAAAGTTCGTTCCGGCATAGCGCCCGATGGGAAAGCTGGCAATCTCGGCAGCTGTCTTGGGAATTTTGCTTGCCCCTTCAGGGAGCAGCGCCTTCAGGGCAGCAATCTGCTCCTCCCGCGACAGGTTCTGCTCTTGATTGATCGGCTTTCCACCCTGTTCGTTGGGCGCTACCACCGGCTCAGTCTGTTCCTGCGTACTCGGCGACTCCTCGCTGGAGCAACCATGCAAGAAGACCATCAGCCCGAAGGCTGCAATCAGTACCTTGATAGCTTTCATCTGTATGTACCTCCGTCATATCAGAGCTGCTTTGGCGTTCGCCTGGCAGAAGAACGGGGAAGTTAGTGGTGAAAACCAGCTTTCACCACTAACCGTCGGCACTGGCATCAACATGTTGGCATTAGTCACCTGTGATCTTGTCACCAATGTGCCCAATGACTTCCGACAGCGTGTTGGAAACGGCGTTACCCACATTCTCGTCTTTGCTGAAAAAGGTTGCGACAGCGCCAAGCACCGCCAAAACGACCGCAGCCAGTGCGATCCATTCGATTGATTGCGCGCCTTTTTGGTTGCGCAGGGAAAAGCTTGCTTTTACAAACAGTTTTTGCATCATGGTTGTCATCATCGTTTTTTCCTCCAAACGGGAATGTATTTAATAGGTACAAAAATGACTCCCGGACGCCTCTGCCTGCATCACCTCCCTTACAGGCGTCCGCTTCTTCATTCATTGAAAAATGCCGGTAAACGTTTTGGCATTTTCCAGGATGTTCAGCACCATCAGCCCGCCGATCATCAGCATGGCAGTTGGCGCGACGACGAGCGTGGTAATCAGCGTCACTTTTGGCGAGGCTTTCGCCGCCTTTTCCTTGACCAGCTCTTTGCGCATTCTCCGCATGTTGTCCGCCTGCACCTTGAACGTCACCGAGATTGGCACTCCCAGGCGCATCCCCTGGATCAGCGCCTTAATCAACATCTGAAATTCCGGGTTGTCGTTTCGCTTGAGCAGCTGCTCATACGCTTTTTCCCGCGGCACGCCAAGGTCGATCTCCTGGTTGAAGCGCGAGAACTCTTCCTGAATGGGTCCGCTGAAAAAGCGAATGACTTCGCGCAGGGCATGATCGAGGCTGACCCCGGCCTGTAGCGTCACGCTGACGGTGTCGAGAAATTCGGGCAGATCGTAGCGAATTTGCTGCTGGCGCTCGCTCGCCTTTTTCTTCAGCCAGAGGATCGGCAAAAAATAGCCGGCCAGCGGCCACAGAATCAGCCCGAACTGGGCGAAGGGAAAGCCCAGGACGAACAGCAGCGCCCCGACGATGATGCCGAGCAGCGTCAGCACGATTTTTACCCCTTGAAAGCGGGCTACCGTCAGATCGAGCGGGCGGCCCGCCTTGAGCAGCCAGTCCTCCACTTCGTGCGATTCGCTGAAAAAATTGAAGCGCTGGCCCAGGACCGCATAGTCATCCCCGTAGCGCAGCAGCCGCTTGACCAGTCGTTCCGAGGCGGTTTCCGGCTTGCGCACATCGTACGTCCGATGACCCGTCACTTCGTACATATGCTCGATCAGCGTGCGTTTTTGCACAGAAAACAAATACCATTCCTTTAAAAATATGGCAAAGAACAATAAAAACAGAAACAGGCAGGTGATGATTAGTGCATCCATCGTTTCACACCTTTATGTTGGTCACTTTTTTTACCAGGATGTAGGACAAAAGCGTTCCGATCAAAAACAGTCCGAGCAGCACCAGCCCCATCGGCGTAAACAGCGGATCGATAAAGCCTTTGTTAATCATGTTCATCATCAGCACCAGGGCGACGGGCATGATCGGGACAAGATACGAGACGTAGCGCTGCTCGGCAGTCATCGTCTTGATTTCCTGCGAGACGAGGCGGCGCTCCTCCATCGTCTCGGCCATCTCCTGCAGCACTTCGCTCAGGTTGCCCCCTGCCCTGCGCTGGATGAGCAGCGTCGCCGCGAAAATGCGGAAATCGCGCGTCGGAATCCGTTTTTCCATCTCCAGCAGCGCCCGGTCAAAACTGACGCCAAGCGCCAGCTCCCGCGACATCCGCTTGAACTCTTCTCCGGCTGGAGCATTCAGCTCTTTGGCCACAATCGCGATCCCCTGGGTCAGCGTCAGCCCTGCGCGCAACGAGTTGGCAAGCAGGCGGCACACCTCCGAGAGCTGATCGTTCAATCTCTCCAAATATTTGTGGCGCCGGGCAAAAAAGACGGCTTTCTGGATGACATACATCGAAGCTCCGCCCGCCATGAAGTTGTAGGGAGCCGGAATCGCCACTACACTGTGCAGGAAAAACCCAAGCCCCATCGTGCCGACGAACATGCCCGCGAAAAATTCGGAAGGGGTCAGCGGAATGTTGGCTTTTTTCAGCTTTTTGCCGATCTCCTGAGCGTACGGCTTCTGGTCGAAGCGGTCGCCCCAGACGACGATGAAGCTTTTGCGCTGAGTCTTTACCTCGTACCAGTCTTCCGCTTTCTTTTTCCACTCGTTTTTCTTCGAGCGGTATCCGAGGTATTCGTACATGCCCCAAATTCCGAACAGCACCGCCAGACTAAACAGAATAGCTAGGCTCACGTCTGCTCCCTCCCTTCGCCGTAAACATTGATTCGTCCAGATCAATTCCGAATACTTTGAGCCGCTCCAGGCTGCGCGGGATGATTCCGGTCGGCGTAAAATATCCGAGTACTTCGCCATTGCTGCCGATTCCGGTCCGGTGAAAGCGGAAAATTTCCTGCACCTCTACCCGTTTGTCCTCCGACTTCGCCACCTCGGAGATCGAGACGATTTTGCGCGTCCCGTCCGACAGCCGCATGACCTGCACGATGATGTCGAGCGCACTGACGATGTACTCGCGGACGATGGCAGAGGGCAAATCCATCCCCGCCATGACGACCATCCCTTCCAGCCGGTTGAAAGCGTCCAGTGGCGAGTTGGCGTGAACGGTGGTGAGCGAGCCTTCGTGGCCCGTGTTCATCGCTTGCAGCATGTCGAATGCCTCCGCGCCACGCACCTCCCCGACGATGATCCGGTCAGGCCGCATCCGCAGCGAGTTGCGCACAAGCTGGCGAATCGTAATTTCGCCTTTTCCCTCCATGTTCGGCGGGCGCGCCTCAAGCCCGACGCAGTTCGGATGGGTCAGCTTCAACTCCGCCGAGTCCTCAATCGTGATGATCCGTTCGTAGTGGGGAATCGCTCGCGCGGCCGCGTTGAGCAGCGTCGTTTTCCCGCTCCCGGTCCCGCCGGAGATCAGGACGTTCATTTTCGCTTCCACGACTGCCTGGATGTAGCGCGACATCGCCTCGTCAAACGAGCCGAATTGTTGCAAATCCTCCATTAAATACGGCTCTTTGCGGAATTTGCGGATCGACACCAATGTTCCGTTCAAACTGATCGGCGGGATGACCGCATTCACCCGGCTCCCGTCCTTCAGGCGGGCGTCGACCATCGGCGAGCTCTCATCAATCCGCCTGCCGAGCGGCGCCACGATCCGGTCGACGATGTGCCGCAAATGCTCCTCGTCGCGAAATTTCAGATCGGTCAGCTCCAGCCGCCCGCGCTTTTCGATGTAGACGAGGTTGTGCCCGTTGATCGAAATTTCCGTAATCTCCGGGTCCGCAAGCAGCGGCTCCAGCGGCCCCAGCCCCACCGATTCGTTAATCAGGCGAGTCAGCAGCAATTCTTTTTCGCTGCGCGGGATCACTACTTTTTCTTCCGACATGTACTGCGACACGAGCCGCTCAATCGCCACCCGCATTTCCTGCGAGCCAAGGCTGGTCAGCCTCTCCAGATTGGTTTCCCGCAAAAGCCGCGTCTTGTAATGCTCTGCCAGCTCGTCAATGTACGGGTTGAAGGCGGGAGCCGCAAGTGTCGCTGCCAGCGTCGCTCGTGGCGACTCGTCTTCTGCTGTCTTCTGCTCTTGCTTGCGCTTGAATAAAGCCATCTAGCTCCCCCCTCAAGACAGTTTGCTTTGGACCCATTTTCGGATGTCTTTTGCCGCAGGAGTCAGTTTTTTCTCGTTCGCTTCTTTTTGCAACGGCCTGCCCTGATTGACGGCCGCCTGCACTCCCGCGTGATCTCTCCTGATTTCCGCAGTAATCGGAGCGTTGAACAGCCCTTTCAGATCGGATACGACCAACTCGTTATCCCGGCCCACCTGGTTGACGACGACTTCCAGCCTGCCCTCGGTATCAATGCGCAGCCGTCTGAACAAGTCTTCCACGAGCCGATAAATTTGCACAGACGGCGTATCCAGGTTCATCACGTAGTAAATCATGTCGGCCTCCGACAAGGCGGCATACACCAGCTCGTTCATATGGCTGGGCAAGTCGATGATGACAAAGTCATAGCTGCGGCGGCTCGCCCGGATCAGGCGCGTGACGAACGCCTCGGACATGTTTTCCGCGATCTCGGCGTCACGCGGGCTGACCAGCACTTCCAGCTTGGAGTGAGCCTCGCGCTGCGCTACGTTGCGGATGTGAAACTCGTTCATCTCGTTCATGACCGGAATCAGGTCCCCCAGCGTGCGGTTGCTGTCAAACGACAGGAACGTCTCGACGCCCCCGTACTGCAGGTTGAGGTCGATCAACAGCACGCTGGCCGTCGATTCCAGCTTCAGCGACTGGGCAAATCCGGTGGCAAGCTGTGTGCAGCCGCTTCCTCCTTTGCCGCTGTAAAACGAATACACCTTGCCCCGCCCGCGCACAAACGCTTTGCCGGAAGCATCCGCGCCTTTTTTGCGCTGCTGGATTTGGGACAGCTCGGATATTTTTTCGAGGCGGTCGGTCAGCAGGTTCAACTCGTCGGGCATGACGATGTACTCGACTGCTCCGGCGCGGACGACATCCCGCAGCAGGACAAAATCTTGCTTTTCCGTCAGAAAAATGACAATTCCCTCTGGCAGCTCGCTCTGTATGTACTGCACCAGCTCGACTCCGGCCCCCTCCTCGGGCTGGACGAGCAACACGACATCGGGTCCGATCCGGTCGATTTCTTTTTTCACTTCGCTGGACGTCGTATAGCGTACCGGCTCATACCCGGCCAGAAACTCCGTGAGCATCTCCTTGACCGAATCCTGATCTGCGACGACAAGAATTTTCACTTCTTTGCTCATGACTTACCCTCCGGTTTTTGGTGCTGGATTGGTTGGCGGCTGTACCGAAGTTGGCGGTTTGGCTGGCGGCTGCTGATTGGTCGGTGCTGGCTGAGTTTGCCCGGCTGGCTGAGCCGCTGGTGCCGTCGCTGGCGGTTTCGCTGGCGCAGAGGCTGGCGGCGTCTGCGGCTTTGCTTCGGCAGGCTTTGGCGCAGTTTCCGTCTTGCCCGGCTCGGTTGTAGTAAACGGATCGGGAATCCCCAGCTCTCCTTTGCCGACGTTTGCTTTTAGAATGCGCATCAGTTCGGCGTAGTGCTGCTGATGAATGAATTTGGGCACATCCTCGAACGGCAGCTCCAGCGCCACGCCTTTGAATTTGTTGTCCGACTTCGCAACCATGGCGACGGGCACGTCTTTCATGAACACCTCGGTTACAGGCTGGCCGCCCTTCGTCGTCGAGATGATGATGTCGACGCGGTCCAGCGCCTCCAGTTCCTGGTCAAACATGATGTTTCCCGACGCGTACACCGTAATCAGCCGATTGTTTTGATCGCGGACCATGTTCGCCGGCTTTAAAATATTTTTCGTAATGACGTCGCCTTTCGACAAAGGAACGACCGTTACCTGATTTTTCAGACTGAGCTTGTCGACGACATACGAGTCATCCGCGTACTTTTTCGGAATTTGCCTTGTGGTCAATTGATCGGGTTGGATCAACGCCCGAGAGGGAATATCGACATTCGCCTCGTAAATCTCCACCATCTCCCCAAGCTGCGCGTTCATGTCCTTGATTTTCTTCAAAAACAGAAAACCCGCCAGCGCCGCAAGCAAAAAGGATAACACCAGAAAAATGATTGCCCGTCGTTTCGATTCCAACATGAAAAGCTTCCCTCTCTTTTTCTGTAGCTAGAATGATGTCAAATCATGCTGCACGCGCCTGACCCTCCATAATAAGTAAAAATACTCACCGTTATTGTCGGACTATTCCTCAAGAATCACCGCCTAGTAATAGATAACCATTACCAGCAACAGCCCGGTTCCCCCCGCAATGAATGGAGCCAGCGGGATTTCCCGATCAAAAGTCACCCTTCGCGACAGCCTGGAGACAAGCCACACAGGAAGCATGATGATTCCGGCAAGCAGGTAGGTAAGCCCCATTGCAAACAATCCCGCCTGCCAGCCCAGCGCTGCTCCTACCACTGCGAGCAGCTTGATGTCGCCACCCCCCACCTGCCCATTGCTAATGACGGCCATCCCGAGCGACAGTCCGACAAGCACGACGACTCCCAGGACGTGCGCCACCCAGTCTTCCGGCCGAAGCACTGCATGCGCGATGAGAAAATAGGCGATCCCGGGCAGTGTCAGCCAGTCGTAAATCAGTCGGTAGCGTAGGTCTGTGTACACAGCCACCGCCATTACGAAAAGAATGGGAACGATGACATACAAAGTCGGCACGCTCGCTCCTCCCCCCTTCTTTTGGAGGAAAATTTCACCATCACAGACGGTCATTTGGGGAATTTTGTTGCGCAAACGGGAAAATTTTTGGTTTATCTTAGTAAAATCTTTTTTTCTCTCTCCCTTTTTTCTGCTGTAAACAGGTCCATTTTCCTTGTATCCGGCACCTTTTCCGCCAGATTGTTGCTGTCGAATGGTGCAGGGGACAAAATGCCTGTACGCCAAAAAGAGTGGTTCAGCAGACCGCTTCTTGACGACGATCGGCTATCGCTTCTCCGTCACGCAGGAGACGCCCGTCAAAGCAGTTGTTGTTGGCAGCGCACAGGTCACCCGTCCATCGCACAAAAAAATCCCTTCCCGAACCAGAGTGTCGAAAAGGGATTTTGCGCATGCTTCAGTTTTTTCAACTGGACGTTCAGCCCGTCGCTGGTGGTTTCGTTGTCGCTGATGATCTCCTCGCGCTAGAAATCATCGTATTTTTGCTCTCCTCTCTACAGATGGCGTACTTGGAGATCGCCGAGCGCTGATTGCTTACATGTTGCAGCAAATAGCGGATGTTGAAGGGCAGAAACTGCTCGAACTTGACCTCCATAATCATCAGCGGCTGGTGAATGGCGTTGACCATCATGAGCTGCTCGTCAAAAATGTCGAGGGAATGGACGGTGGTCATCAACTGCTTGTCAAAAGTGACTCGCACATTGCCCGGCTCCATCACATACGCTTCGCGGACGTTATCAGTCATGACGCGCGGCATGAACAGATGGTTTTTGCACTCTTGAGACTCCCACGGCTAAAGCCACAAGCCTTCCACCTTGCGGTGTACGGGTGGGATTCTTGAATGACTAAGCGTTCGCAGTCCATTTCTGTTTTGAACAG